>NZ_SOKV02000089.1:0-4914 GCF_004407025.1 Paracoccus sp. DMF | reverse complement strand
GGTCGAGGTGCCGAGGTCGAGCGCGAGGATGCAGCGGTTGCGGGGGGTGTCGAGCGGCAGCGATTCAAACCTTGCGCCGTCGCAATTCGGGATCAGAGTCGGCTGAGCCATGATGGGTCTCCTTTGCCGGTGGCCTGTGGTGGTGGAAGACGACGGCGGTCTGGTGCTTGGCGGTACGGGGCCGCCGTCGTCGGATCGGGAAGCACAACAGACCGTCACGGCGGCGCGCGCGGCTGACCCGGACGTATGGGAGGAGTGGCCAACCCTGTGGGGTGGCCCTCCCATACGTAGTATGGGGGTTTGACACCTAACTGTTCCGGGGAGGACAAGTAGCTGAAATCATTGCGGAATAAGACTTCATGAAGTCTTCGGGCATGAGTTATGGACCTGACTCTTATTTGCCCGTAACCTGTTGATTTCATTGAGTGCACAGTTGGCGCTGTCATATGAGTCAGGCCTCACTCATATGAGTTAGGTCGTCCTCCAGCCCCTCCGGGTAGACCCAGACGGCGGGGTTTTCGACCTGCAGGCAGAGCCCGGATTGGGGGCATTTGAAATGGCTGGGCAGGACCGGACGGGCCTCGGTGGTGACCTCGCCGGTGGCCGGATCGACATGATCGACGGGCGCGCCGAACTGCATGCCTTCCACGCAGAGGTAGCCGAACCGGGACCGCGTGACGGGGAAGCCGAACCCCGAGGGGTCGCGCAGGAACTTCACGAAGCCCTTCGTCGCCAGCACGCTGAGGCGCTCGCGGATCGTGTGCTTGCTGCCCAGACCGCCCCGGTTCTCGAAGGTCTCGGCAAACTGCATGGCGGTGTAGAGGCGCTCGCCCGCCGCCTCATCCAGCAGCATGCCAAGGATGACATCGTGCTTGCGCAGCCGTTCGGCATCGAGCCTGGCGCCGACCTCCTTGCGCACCAGGCGCTCGTTCAGCGGGTTCAGCTCGACCCATTCGCCCTTCACCTTGTCGATCAGCTTGCCCGGCAGCGCGGGGCCGTTGCGCAGCTCTATCTCCAGCCTGCGGACGCTGCTGTCCTCGTCGGGCCGGTGCATGAGCAGCCCCGAGGTGTAGAAGCCGCGCAGAGCGCTGGCGCCGGAGAGGGCGAGGAACGGGTCGTCCTTGACCTGATGCTTGCTGGCCTTGCGGGTGTGGTGGGCGAGGATTACGCCCCCGTCCGGATTGACCGCCTCGCGCAGGAGTTCGACCCGGTCCTTCAGGAAGAACATCATGGCGGTGTTGTCGTTCTCACCGCCGCCCTCGGGGCCACCGTCGAAGAGGTTGCGGATCGGGTCGATGACGATGATGTCGGGCGGCGTGTCGGGGAATGCGGCCCGGATCGCCTCGGCCACGCGGGATACACCCTCCGCGTCGAGCAGCAGCTTCAGCTTCGGGGTGGCGATGAAGGTGTCGCGCGCGGCGGCGATCACATTGGCGGGCAGCGCGATCTGCTGCATGCGCTCGCGCAGATAGTGATACTGGATCTCGGCTTGAAGGTAGAACACGCGCAGCGGCCGGGGCGGCGTGAAGCCGAGGAACGGCACACCCGCCGCCATGTGCACGAGCCAGCAGATCAGGAAGTCGCTCTTGCCGACCTTGGGCGCGCCGCCAAGCACCAGAAGCCCGCCGGGTGTCAGCACGCGCGGCCCGATGATGTCCTCGGGCATCGGGCTCGTGTCGTCCAGCAGCGCGCCGAGGCTGAAGGTCGGCAGCGGGCTGGCCGGGGCGTCGACGCGGGCCGCGCGCAGGAGCGGCGGACCGTTGCGCTTCACATGCAGCGCCCAGAGCCGTTCGGACTCGGCCATCAGCCGATCGAGCGGCCAGGACGGGCGCAGCATGGCGGCATTGTAGCCGCAGATTGCCTCCCAGCCCGCGAACGGGTCGAGGCGCCCCTCGTGCACCAGGCGCACGTAATGACCGATGGCGGCGCTGGCCCCCTGGAAACGGGACCAGTCGTCGACCGCGCCCTCGCGCACCGGCGTGGTGAGCACCGCGTCGATGCCGGGCTTTGCCTGCGGAACCGAGACGTCGCTGGCAAAACCCACGCCCGGCAGCGGCGGCATCTCGGCGACCGTCTCGGCGAAATCCGTGAGGTCCACCTCGACGTCTCGATGTTCGCGGATCTGCACGAGGCGCTGGTGGCCGTGCTTGTGATAGACGGTGCCGGGCACCCGGATCGGCTGGTGCGCCGAGCGGAAATGCGTGTCGCCGCCGACCTTCACGGCAATCTCGCCGCGCAGGCGGCAGAGGGTAGCCAGCTCTTCGCTCTCGGCCGGTTCGGTCAGTTTCCACCAGACGTGCAGCTTGGCCGCACCCTCGGGCGTACGCCCGCCGCTTTCGATGATCAGCGTGGGCGCGCCGAGGTGGCGGATGACATGGTCCAGCTTCGCCGGGATGTCGCCCGCGTCGAGATCGACCACGATGGCCTGCATCTGCAGCACATCGGCGGCGCGGGCCTGCCCCTGCTCCTCGACTGTGCCGGGGATGACATAGACGGCGGCGCCCTCGCGGTTCGCCCACGCGGCGAAGGTCGCGAGCTTTCCCGGCGCGGTGTCGTCGGCCGGGATCCAGATGTTGTGCGGCTTGCCATCCCGGCCCTGACCCTTGTCGACGAAGCCCCGGAGCGGGATCAGTCCCTCGCACCAGCTGAACACGGTGTCGAGGAAGACGGTGATCTGCTCGGGGTCGGGGTCGCAGCCGAACGGGTTCTCGGACGGCGGCCCGTCGTTGAAGTCCATCCACGGGTTGAAATGCAGGATGCCGTCGTCACTCATGCCGGCAGCCCCCAGCAGCGCTCGGACCACGGGCAGAAGCGGCATTCGAAGAAGTCGGGCGTAGTGGCGGCGCGCGGTAGCAACTCGCCCGCATCGGTCGCCTGCAGGATCCGCACGCCCCGATCCGACATGCGCTGTGCGAGATCGGCGTCGAAGGGGACCAGCTCGTGGTGGAGCTCGGCGGTATCCTTGTTGATCGCGGTGAAGAGCGCGGGCGCGGCCGAGATGCCGGGGACCGTCCCTTCCATGTAGGCTTGGTAGACCGCGATCTGGGCGGCGTAGACCGGCTTCGATTTGGTCACGCCGTCCTTGACGCAGGCGCGCCAGTTCTTCGCGTTCATCGTCTTGCATTCCCAGAGGGCCGGAACGGCAAGCCCGAAACCCTCGGGCCAGGCGGCGACGATCCCATCGACATGACCGCGGATGCGCCCGCCCGCGACGGAGAAGCCGAACTGGCCGCCATCTGGCCGGTTGCCCTTGCGCGTGTAGAGGTCGAAGCCCGCGCCGCGCAGCCAGGCGACGGCCAGATCCTCGAGCGCGTGGCCAATGGCGAAGATGCGCAGCGACTGGCCGCTGAAGGCCCGGTCCTCGTCCTTCGGGGTGGCCGTGAACTCGAACTGCAGGGCCCGCTCGCAGGCATGGCCGAGACGCGAGCCGCCGAGATAGTCGCGGGGCGGCCGCGTCGCCTGATCGGCGGTCAGCGCCTGATCGACGGCGGCGTTGACCTGCTCCGCGAAACTGGGCCGGTGATTGTAGTCGAGGGTCAAAACGGCACCTCCGGCGTCTGCGCCCGGGCGATGTCGGACATGGCCTCGCGGAAGCCCTCGACGGCTTCCTCGATCAGCGCGCGCACCTGCGCCTCGGTCAGATCCGCAAGCGGGGTGGCCCAGCCGATCTCGTCCATCAGCAGCGCCACGCGCTTCATGGTGGCGGTGATCGCGGCGCGCTCTTCCTCGGTCAGGTCAACCATGGCGAAGCGCTCCCTGGCCAAGCGCGTCCAGAAGGACTGGCAGGGCATCGAGCAGAACCAGACCGAGGGCCGGCGCCGCTTCGACCGGTGCGGATCGAACCAGCCAAAACCACGGGTGGGTTGCCGGCAGACAGCACAGAGCGTCCCACGCGGATGCCAGAGTCGCCGCCGGTCCTCGGCGTTGATGGATGTGAAGGGCATCATGGGTCATGCCGCCCTCCGCTCGGGTGCAGCCGCCGTGTCGATCAGCTGGCGGATGGCGCGCTTGTTGAAGCCAAAGGTCATCAGCGCCGAGGCGCGATAGCGCGTAAGGCCGAAGTCGTGGCGGCACTCGGGCGGCAGGTACTGCAGCTGCTTCTGGGTCGGCGGCTGGCGGAGCCAGGAACGGGTCTTGAAGGCGCTCTCGTCGGTCTCGTGCGTGTTCAGCCAGTCGTCGGCCTGCGCGAGGCAGACCGTGCGCTCGCCGACGCCCAGCAGATGCGGGCGTTCGCCCTTCGCGCCGCCGATGGCGTACCAGACCCCGTCCAGCCAGAAGATGCCGCTCCAGGCCGCGAAGCCCGTGGCCATCAGCGCGTCGTCCGTGCCGTAGAGGTCGACCCACGCGAAGCTGGACCGCTTCAGCAGGTCGATTTCCGTCATCATGAAGCCCGAGAGCGGCGCGGCGCCGCCACCTTCACCGGCCTCTTCGTCCTCCCGCGGGAATGCCTCGCCGCAGAGCGGGCATTCGGTGGCGGCCAGCGGGATCTCCGCCTCGCAGGCAGGACAGGTCTTGGTCGGCGCCTCTCCAGCTTCGGTCTTGCCGTCGAGATCGACGTCCTGCTCCAGCGTGCCGTGGATCAGGCTCGACGTCCCGAAATCCAGCACGACGCAGTCGGTCTTGACGACGCCGGGGTGTTCCTCGGGATCGACGGTGCGCAGGCCGCGCCCGACCATCTGGATCATGGTGGACTTGTAGGAGCTGGGGCGCAGCAGCACGACGCAGGAGGTGGGCGGATGGTCCCAGCCTTCTGTCAGCACCGCCACGTTGACGACGACGCGGATGTCGCCCGCCGCATAGTCGGCGAGGAGCGCCTTGCGGGTCTCGGCCGCCAGATCGCCATGGATCATCGCGGCGGAAATGCCTGCGGCCCTGAACGCATCGGTGACGTGCTCGGCATGCGCGACGGTGGAG
>NZ_SOKV02000088.1:0-5256 GCF_004407025.1 Paracoccus sp. DMF | reverse complement strand
CGCCGCCGCCAAGATGGTGGTCGGCAAGATGATTGCCCGCGGCTGGCTCGAGGAGGTCGAGGCGAACCTGCGCCGCAATGAGCCGATGTGGCGCGAGACCGGCGACGGTCACGGCACCACGCTGATCGCGACCGAAGCCGGGCTGGAGGCCATCGGGATCGAGCCGGTGGTGGCCAGCGCCGTCGCCAGCGTGCGGAGGGCGAGGCCGCAGCCGGAACCGGTGCAGATGCCCTGCGACACCGGCACCGCGAAACCCGTCGCCATCCGCGCTGGCACCAAGCAGGCGCAGATCATCGCCATGCTCCAGCGCCCCGAGGGCGCAACGGTCGCCGAAATGGTCGAGGCCACCGGATGGCTGGCACATACCGTCCGCGGCTGCATCTCGGGGGCGCTGAAGAAGAAGCTGGGTCTGCCCATCGCCGCGGAGAAGGTCGAGGGCAGGGGGACGGTGTATAGTCTCTGTCCTTCGACCCACACACTTTGACCAACAGTGACACGTCCTTTTCTGTCTTGTACCGTCCAGTCCGACGTTTACTCTTGGTGAATCGATGACTGATGACGCTGCCGCAACAAGAAAGCCCAAGACAGTCCGGGAGCACTGTCCAGAGTGCAACGCCGAACGTGTTTGCGAGATTCACGGTCATGTCTATGTTCCGTGGCATTGGGAGGACAAACACAACGGGTATTCGATGAGTGGTGGCATTGATCATTCACTGCTTCAATGCCGAGGATGTGAAACGGTGTTCTACCTCCATGACAGTTGGAATGATGAAGACCTTGACCACTGGTATGGTCCCAACGGGGAAACGCAGACTGAAGCTGTGCGAACCAAGGTGACTTACCCAAAACCCGAAAGCGCTGTCAGGCCACTTTGGCTGGATGCGATTGGGAAGATCGATAGCCAGCTTCAGGCCATTCTGAATGAAATGTATGTCGCCCGAGACAACGAAGCTTACATTCTGACCGCTGTTGGACTTCGAACCGCGCTTGACCGTGGCACCGAAGTTCTCGGAATCGACCCTGCAAAGACTTTTGCCGAAAAGCTTTCCGACCTACAGAACGGCGGGTGGATTGGGGCGACAGAACACGACATTCTTGAAGTGATAACCGATGCTGGTAACGCTGCAGCTCATCGTGGCTGGTCGCCTGATTCCAAAGATGTTGATCAACTCCTATACGCCATGGAAGTGTTCCTGCAACGCGCCTTCATCGTCGGGAAAAAGGCACTGAGCATCAAGAGCGCTATTCCCCCGAAGCCAAAACGCCAAAAAGTCGCAAAAACCACCTGAGGCATTTAGGATGGTCTAACTATTTCAAGGGCGGTGGACAGCCTTCGCCTCCCTCCCCGTCGCCATCTCCCACCGCCGCACCGCCACGTCGCAATAGACCGGGTCCAGCTCCACTGCGCGGCAGCGCCGCCCGGTGCGTTCGGCGGCGATCAGCTGTGTGCCGGAGCCGCAGAAGGGTTCGAACACCAGGTCGCCGGGATCGGTGAAGGCCTCCAGCACCGCCTCGACGAGCGCCACGGGGAACACGGCCGGGTGTGATCCGGCGGCACCCAGACCGCCCTTGTGGCGCGTGATCCGGAACACGCTGTCGGGGATGCGGTGGCTCTGGATCGCGTTGCCGTAGCCGGTCTTGCGGTGGACCGTGCCGTCGGCGCCGCGCAGGCCGCCACCACCGAGGGTTTCGCCCGCGTGCTTGCTCTCGACCGTCTTGTTCGGCTTCCGCGGCTGGCGGTTGAAGTGGAAGATGAACTCGTGCGACGGCGCCAGGCGCCCGTTCCAGTCGCCGGGCAGCCCGGGCCCCTGGTCCCAGACATACCAGCCGAACCGCCGCCAGCCCTGCGCGCGCATCCAATCGAGCCAGCCCTCCCAATATGGGATCCATTCGCCATCGCGATGGACGAGGCCGAGGTTGACCAGCAACTGGGCGTC
Organism: Paracoccus sp. DMF; assembly: GCF_004407025.1. Classification (NCBI taxonomy): domain Bacteria; kingdom Pseudomonadati; phylum Pseudomonadota; class Alphaproteobacteria; order Rhodobacterales; family Paracoccaceae; genus Paracoccus; species Paracoccus sp. DMF. The sequence continues at coordinate 3,319 of NZ_SOKV02000088.1, read as the reverse complement.
GGCGGCGACGGGTGCTGCGGCGAACACGCCCTGCATCAGCGCATCCCAATCGCCGACCTTCTCTTTCGCCGCGCCATAGTCGCGCTGCTGCGCATAGGGCGGCGAGGTGAACATCAGCGAGGCCTTCGCCCCGTCCATCAGCCGCGCCACCACGGCCGGGTCGGTGGCATCGCCGCAGATCAGCCGGTGATGCCCGAGCCGCCAGATGTCGCCGGGGCGGGTGATTGGCTCGGCCGGGGCCTCAGGGATGGTGTCAGCCGTGTCGTCGTCGATAGGCGTACGGTCGTCGGCATCATGCAGCAGCGCATCCAGCTCGTCCTCGGGGATCCCGATCAGCCCGAGGTCGAAATCCTCGGCCATCAGGCCCCGCAGTTCCTCGAACAGCAGCGCCTCGTCCCACCAGCCCAGTTCGGTCAGCTTGTTGTCGGCGATCCGATATGCGCGGCGCTGCGCCTCGGTCAGATGGCCCAATATGATGACCGGCGCTTCGGCAATCCCGAGCTGGGCCGCGGCCAGGATGCGGCCGTGGCCCGCGATCAGCTCGCCATCGGCGGCAACCAGGCAGGGAACGGTCCAGCCGAACTCGGCCATGCTGGCGGCAATCTTCGCCACCTGATCGGCATCGTGGGTTTTCGCATTGCGGGCATAGGGGCGAAGGCGCGCAAGCGGCCAGTGCTCGATCCGGCCGGGCAGGAGGGGCGCGTTCATGCCGCGAGCCGCTTGGCCTTGAGGGCGGCGAAGGTATCGCCGGTTCCCGCCAGAAGGGCCTCCTGACCGGTGAAGGACTGCCAGCGCTCGATGGCGACATCGACATAGGCCGGGTTCAACTCGACCCCGAAACAGACCCGGCCGGTCGTCTCGGCCGCGATCAGCGTGGTGCCGGATCCCATGAACGGCTCGTAGACTGCCTGGCCGGGGCTGGAATTGTTCAGGATCGGGCGGCGCATGCACTCGACCGGCTTCTGGGTGCCGTGCACGGTGTCGGCATCCTGATCCCGGTTGGCGATCTGCCACAGCGTGGTTTGCTTGCGGTCCCCGGCCCAATGGCCTTTGCCCTTGGCCCTCACCGCATACCAGCAGGGTTCGTGCTGCCAGTGGTAATCGCCGCGGCTGAGGACCAGCCGGTCCTTCGCCCAGATGATCTGCGAACGGATGGCGAAGCCCGCGGCCGCCAGGCTTTCGGCCACGGTCGCGGCATGCAGCGCCCCGTGCCAGATATAGGCCACGTCGCCGGGGAACAGCGCCCATGCTTCGCGCCAGTCGGCGCGATCGTCGTTCAGCACCTTGCCGGTGCGTTTGGTCTTCGCCGCGCCAGCCTGGTTTCGCCAGGAGGGATCGTACTCCACGCCATACGGCGGGTCGGTGACCATAAGCAGGGGGCGCACGTCACCCAGCAGCCGCCCGACCACATCGGCCAAGATGCTGTCACCGCAGATCAGCCGGTGCGCGCCCAGCTGCCAGAGATCGCCCGGCACCGAAACTGGCGTGACCGGAAGCTCGGGCACATCGTCCTCGCCCTCGACCGGGCCATCGCCGCCCAGCGCCTCCGGATCTCGCAGCAGCGCGTCAAGCTCATCATCGCTGATGCCCAAGAGCGTCAGGTCGAAATCCTCGGCCAGCAGCCCCGCGATCTCGTCGCGCAGCAGAGCTTCGTCCCATTCGCCCAGTTCCGTCAGCTTGTTGTCGGCGATCCGGTAGGCCCGGCGTTCCGCCTCGTCGAGATGGCTGAGCCGGATCACCGGCACCTCGGTCAGGCCGAGCATCGTGGCGGCCAGCACCCGGCCATGTCCCGCGATCAGCTCGCCGTCGTCGGCCACCATGCAGGGGACGGTCCAGCCGAACTTGGCCATGCTGGCGGCGATCTTAGCCACCTGGTCGTCGCCATGCATCTTGGCATTGCGGGCATAGGGGCGCAGCCGGGCAATCGGCCAGGATTCTACCTGGCTCGGCGCGAAGACGAGGTCCATGGGATGGGGCTCGGGATGTGGAGGAGGGAAATGAAAAGCGCCCGCGAGGGGGTTCCTCCGGGCGCAATTCTTCGATGATCAAGGGGTAGGTCAATGGGGGCAGGTCTGTCAAGCAGAAAAGTGAAGCGGATTCAACAGCTTCTGACGAATTCGCTTTCCGTGGTGGCTTCTGGCCACCTGGCTTCCCCGAAGGTGGCTTCCCTGGCTTCCCGCCGGGAATCCACCTCGTCCAGATCGTGATTCCGCAAGCCGCTGATCTGACTCACGAATTCCTACAACGGGGCGCAAGGTGGCTTCCGCCTGGCTTCCCCGGTGAAACTGCCTGACGCTAGCGAACCGCCGCGCTGCGCCCCCCCGCATACGTTTGGGGTCGGGGAGGAACCAGAGGAGGGGGAGGGGTGTGCCCTGACGGTTGTGAGGCTGCAACGTGCCGTTTTGCTTGGTTCTTGCTGGCGGTTGAATTAGAAAACAAATCAAATGGCTAGGTGCAATCGCGTGCTGCGGTCTTGTTGATCGTTAAGTCCAAACAAAAGAAAGGCCTCGAGTGGCTTCAGATGGTCGTACAGATGGGTGAGGCTGAGGTTGCTCGACAGCCGTTCTCGAGTGAATTCCGATCTGCGCTCTGGGACGCAGCGAACACGCTTCGGGGTTCCGCTGTCGATCGTACGGACTGGAAGGGCTACATCCTGCCCTTGCTGTTCTTCAAGCGCATCTCCGACGTCTGGGACGAAGAAACGGCCGAGGCGCACGAGATTTACGGTGAGGCCGATCCATCCCTGTTCCCCGAAGTGCATCGCTTCGTGCTGCCCGAGGGTTGTCACTGGAAAGATATCAGGTCAGTTCCAGCCAATGTCGGTGCGGCTTTGCAGAAGGCCATGCAGGAGATTGAGCGGGCCAATCCAGACACGCTGTTTCGCGTCTTCGGGTCGGCGGACTGGGGTAACAAGGAGAAGTTCTCCGACGAGTTGCTGAAGGATCTGATCGAGGGTTTCTCGGAGATCGGGCTTGGCAACACTACCGTTAGCACCGATGTGCTGGGCGACGCCTATGAATACCTGGTCGGCAAGTTCGCCGACGTCACCCGCCGCAACAAGGCAGGTGAGTTCTATACGCCGCGCAGCGTGGTGCGCATGATGGTAGAGATCCTCGACCCGAAGGAAGGCGAGAGCATCTATGATCCCGCCTGTGGCACGGGCGGCATGCTGCTCGGGGCTATCGAGCATGTCATGCGCAAGGGCGGCGATCCGCGCACCTTCTACGGGAAGATCTACGGCCAGGAGAAGAACCTGACCACCGCCGCGATCGCCCGGATGAACCTTGTCCTGCACGGGATCGAGGACTTCCAGGTGGCC
>NZ_SOKV02000087.1:0-5402 GCF_004407025.1 Paracoccus sp. DMF | reverse complement strand
CGGATTTGAACCGCTGACATCTTCGATGTGAACGAAGCGCTCTACCGCTGAGCTAATCGCCCGGTGCGGGCTAGATAGCCGCAGTCGACGACAGCCGCAAGAGGCTTCGCAGGAAAAAAAGTCGCGCGGCAACCCGTCACGAAGACCGGCGACGCAGGCGCAGGGTAATGACCTCGCCGCCCGTGCCATCCGTGCGCCGGCTGATCCGGGCGCGGCCCAGCGGCGGAAGCGCCAGGGTCATGCCCGCGGCGATAGCCTCGCCAAGCTCGGCCAGGGTGGCCTCGACGATGGTCTTGATCTCGTTCTGACGCAAGCCGGTGCGATGACCGACCAGAGACAGAAGCTCCCGCTTTTGCAAGACCTTGGCTGTTTCCGGCTCGGCCTTCTCTCCGACGCGCGGTTTTCGCTCTGACAGTGCCATGAAGCACCCCTTTCGGCGTCGCGGTCTAGAAAAAAAGGCCGCGCGGGATGCCGCGCGGCCTGGTCGTCAGTGGGCGACGGCAGCGCCGCCTTCCTGGTCATGGGCGGCGAGCCGGCTGGCGGCGGCCGCCTCCTCGGCGGCCTCGTCCCATTCCACGGGCTCGGGCTGGCGCACCAGGGCCTGTTTCAGCACCTCGCGCACGTGGCTGACCGGGATGATCTTCAGCCCTTCCTTGACGTTGGCCGGGATGTCGGCCAGATCCTTTTCGTTATCGGCCGGGATCAGCACCGTCTTGATGCCGCCCCGCAAGGCCGCCAGCAGCTTTTCCTTCAAGCCGCCGATGGCCATGGCATTGCCCCGCAGCGAAACCTCGCCGGTCATGGCGATGTCCTTGCGCACCGGGATCTGCGTCAGCACCGAGACGATGGAGGTTACCATCGCCAGGCCGGCCGAAGGGCCGTCCTTGGGCGTCGCGCCGTCCGGGACGTGGACGTGGATGTCGATGGCGTCGAACTTCGGCGGCTTCACCCCGATCTGGGGCGCGATCGAGCGCACATAGCTCGCCGCCGCGTCGATCGATTCCTTCATCACCTCGCCCAGTTTCCCGGTCGTCTTCATCCGGCCCTTGCCCGGCAGTTTCAGCGCCTCGATCTGCAACAGATCGCCGCCGACCTGGGTCCAGGCTAGGCCCGTCACCACGCCGACCTGGTCGTCCTTTTCGGCCAGGCCATAGCGGTGGCGGCGTACGCCCAGGTATTCCTCGGCCTTTTCAGGCGTCACGGCGACGGATTTCACCTGGCCCTTCAGAATCTCGGTCACGGCCTTGCGGGCCAGTTTCGCGATCTCCCGCTCCAGCGACCGCACGCCCGCCTCGCGGGTGTAATAGCGGATCACATGGGTCAGCGCCTCGTCCGAGACCGAGAATTCACCCTTGCGCAACCCGTTCGCCGCGATCTGCTTGGGCAGCAGGTGCTGGCGCGCGATCTCGCGCTTTTCGTCCTCGGTATAGCCGGCCAGAGAGATGATCTCCATCCGGTCGAGCAGGGGCCCGGGCATGTTGTAGCTGTTGGCCGTGGTCACGAACATCACGTTCGACAGGTCGTATTCCACTTCCAGATAGTGGTCCACGAAGGTCGCGTTCTGTTCGGGATCCAGCACCTCCAGCATGGCCGAGGCCGGGTCGCCGCGGAAATCCTGGCCCATCTTGTCGATTTCGTCGAGCAGGATCAGCGGGTTGGTGGTCTTGGCTTTCTTCAGCGCCTGGATGATCTTGCCGGGCATCGAGCCGATATAGGTCCGGCGGTGGCCGCGGATCTCGCTCTCGTCTCGCACGCCGCCCAGCGAAATGCGGATGAATTCGCGACCCGTCGCCTTGGCCACGGACCGGCCCAGCGAGGTCTTGCCAACGCCCGGAGGGCCGACGAGGCACAGGATCGGACCCTTCAGCTTGGCCGAACGGTTCTGCACCGCCAGATATTCGACGATGCGTTCCTTGACCTTTTCCAGCCCGTAGTGATCGGCGTCCAGCATCTGCTCGGCCTTGGCCAGGTCCTTGCGGGTGCGCGACTTCACGCCCCAGGGCAGGGCCAGCAGCCAGTCGAGGTAATTGCGCGAGACCGTGGCCTCGGCCGACATCGGCGACATCGACTTCAGCTTCTTCAGCTCGGCCTCGGCCTTTTCGCGGGCCTCCTTGCTGAACTTGGTGGCGTTGATGCGTTCTTCCAGCTCGGTCAGTTCGTTGCCGCCATCCTCGCCGTCGCCCAGCTCCTTCTGAATGGCCTTCATCTGCTCATTCAGATAGTATTCGCGCTGGGTCTTCTCCATCTGGGTCTTGACGCGCGACTTGATCTTCTTCTCGACCTGCAGCACGGACATCTCGCCCTGCATCAGGCCATAGACCTTTTCCAGCCGCTCGGCGGTGACCAGGGTCTCCAGCAGGTCCTGCTTGCGGTCCAGCGCAATGCCTAGGTGGCCGCTGACCAGATCGGCCAGCCGCGCGGGATCGCGCGCCTCGGCCACGGCCGAGACGACTTCCTCGGGAATGTTCTTGCGCACCTTCACATAGCGTTCAAACTCTTCCGCTACGGCTCGGGTCAGGGCGGTCAGCGTGTCGGAATCGCCGGGCTCTTCGACGAGGCTCTCGCAATGGGCCTCGAAGAAATTCTCGTTCGGCACGAAATCGGTGATGCGCACGCGCTCGCGGCCCTCGACCAGCACCTTGACGGTGCCGTCGGGCAGCTTGAGCAGTTGCAGCACATTGGCCAGCACGCCGGTGCGATAGATGCCCTCCGGCGCGGGCTCGTCGACTGCGGCGTCCTTCTGTGCCGCCAGAAGGATCGGGCGGTCCTGTTCCATCACGGCTTCCAGCGCGCGCACCGACTTTTCGCGCCCGACGAACAGCGGCACGACCATGTGCGGAAACACCACGATATCCCGCAAGGGCAGGACCGGATGGGTGGTTTGGGCGAATTCGTTCATGGAATCAGTCCTTTCTCGCCAAGTGGCGCAACCCCTGGAACAGGCAGTCTGCGCCCCCTGCTGGCTGACAAGATAAGAAGCTGGACGGCCGGGTTCAATGGCTGAATGGTTCGCATTTCGTTCGCATCCCTCACGACATGAAAACCCCCGGCGGTCAGCCGGGGGTCCATGCTTCCGGGAGGAGGGAAGGCTCAGGTCTTGTCGCGGAAGAAGTCGTTCAGCTGGTTGTCGGCCTCTTCCTTGGTCCAGCCGTATTTCTCTTGCAGCTTGCCGGCCAGCTTGTCCTTCTTGCCGGCGACTTCGGTCAGCTCGTCATCGGTCAGGTCGCCCCATTGCTCCTTGACGCTGCCCTTGAGCTGGTTCCATTTGCCTTCGACGATATCCCAGTTCATCTCGCACTCCTTCGCTGGTCCGGCCTGCGCCGGATCCGTTGGCGTTACGAGGGGACAACCATGCCGCCAGAGCCAAGGTTCCCGGGTTTTTCCCTGCGCGATCCGGGAACCAAACCCGCTCCGGCGTAAGGCGCTGATCCGCCTAGCGCAGGCCCATGTCGGCCAGCGCCCGGGCGATGTCCTCCGGCAGGCCGGGCTCGTCCGCGCGGCCCGGCGGCAGGTCCGGGGGCGCATCCTTCGCGGCGAGATAGCGCCAACCCTGGAACGGCCGGCGCGGCACCGCGGCCACGCGCAGCAGCTGCGGGTCGAGGATCAGGGCGCAGCGGCGGATGCCGTCCTCGCCCTTGATCTCGTCGAGGCGCAGGATGCGCTGGCGCGCCTGCATCACCCCCTTGAACACCCAGTAGATCGAGCCGCCGTCCAGCAGCTCGGCCTCGCGCTTGGGCCACATGCGGGTGACATGGCGCGCCGGGCCGCCCTGAAAGCGGTGCTGCTGCCATTGCGCAAGCTCGGCCGGGTCGTCGCAGCCGACACAGAGCTTCATCAGGTTGAGCGATGCGGTCATGCGCCAGATATAGCCCAGTCGCGGCGGCGTGCAACCGCGCGGCCTTGAACCGCGGCGCCTGCGACGATAGGCGCGGGGGGCGCAGCCATGGAAGACATCATGCCCGATCCCCAATTCCCCCCGTCGCGCAGCCAGCCGCTGCCGGAATTCATCGCCATGCTGGCGCTGATCTTTGCCGTCATCGCCTTTTCCATCGACTCGATGCTGCCGGCGCTGCCCGAGATCGCGGCCGAGCTGACCCCGGATAACGTCAACCGGGCGCAGCTGGTGCTGACCGCCTTCATGGGCGGTCTGGGGCTGGGGCTGCTGGTCGGCGGGCCGCTGTCGGACGCGCTGGGGCGCAAGCCGGTGATCCTGGCCGGCTTCCTGCTCTATGCGCTGGCCGCCGTGGCGGCGATCTTTGCCGATTCGCTGGAACTGCTGCTGGTGGCGCGCTTCGTGCAGGGCCTGGGTGCCGCCGCGCCGCGCATCGTGGCGCTGGCCATGGTGCGCGACCTCTACCAGGGCCGCGAGATGGCGCGGATCACCAGCTTCGTGATGATGATCTTCATCCTGGTGCCGGCCGTGGCGCCCTCGATCGGGGCGATTGTCATCCATCTGGTCGGCTGGCGCGGCGTCTTCGGCTCCTTCGTGGTCATGGCAGCCCTCGGCGGCGGCTGGCTGCACCTGCGCCGGCCCGAGACCCTGCCACCCGCCGCGCGGCGGGCGCTGAGCCTGCGCAGCCTTGCCTCGGCCGCGCGCGAGGTGCTTTGCGACCGGCAGGTGCAGCTGGTGACGCTGGTGATGACGCTGGGCTTCGGCCAGATGTTCGCGCTGCTGAGCTCGGCGCAGCAGCTTTTCGTGCAGACCTATGGCAAGGGCGACGATTTCCCGCTGTGGTTCGCTGGCATGGCGCTGCTCTCGGGCAGCGGCACGGTGCTGAACGCGCGCTACGTGGTGCGGCTGGGGATGCGGCGCATCGTGACCATGGCCTATTGGATGCAGGTCGTGGTCTCGGCGGTGATGATGGTGCTGGTCTTTGGCGACCTGCTGCCGCAGGCGCTGCGCTTTCCGGCCTTCTTCTTCTGGGCGGTCAGCGTGTTCTTCATGGCCGGCGTGACCTTCGGCAATCTCAACGCCATGGCTTTGCAGCGCATGGGCCATGTCGCGGGCATGGCGGCCTCGGTCGTGGGGGCGGTCTCGACGCTGGGGGCGGTGGTGATCGCGGCGCCGATCGGGCTGCTCTACGACGGCACGGTGCGGCCGATGCTGCTGGCGACGCTGGTCTGCTCGGGCCTGGCCGCCTGGCTGATGCGGCGCGTGCGCGAGGGCTGAACATGAAAAAGCCCCGCTCCCCAAGGGAGCGAGGCTGTCTGGTATTCCGCAGCGGTGGGTTATGCGCACTGCGGAAGCGGGTCTCAAGAGCTTCGTACTAAAAGCATGATCAAGCTACAGCCACCGGCCGCCGCTTGCTATTCGTAGTATTACCTATGGATGTGTCCCGGGGGCTGCGCGGCGGCGATGCGAGGAAAGCTGGCAGCCCGTAGGGGAGTCGAACCCCTCTTTT
>NZ_SOKV02000086.1:0-5513 GCF_004407025.1 Paracoccus sp. DMF | reverse complement strand
CGATGGGCCAGCCCATCAGCCATCCGACGAAGAGCGGATTCAGCCGCCGCCTTGCGCGTCCCTTCAGGATGCGCCGCGAGACGGCGCGCCCATGCGAGGCAATCATCGAAGCCCAGAGCGGACGCGAGATCGGGGCGTGCGAGCAGCACCGCGGCCCAGCCGGCGTGATCACCGGGTCCGGGCGGGTGAAGCCCTGCTCCGCCCGGTAATGCAGCAGGTCCATCCGGCTCTTGCCGTCGGCCCGCGTCACGCTGGCTTCGCTGGACCCCTTCCAGTTCTGCGCTGCTGGGGTCGGCCATTTCGCTGCCTGTGCCGGCAGCGGCGGGGTGCCGCCCGAGCCGTAGCTCTGACCCGGCCCGCCCTTCGCCCCGTCCGTCGCCTTCGGCGTCGACCAGTTCACGATGCCCAGCGCCAAGGCCTCGGCCTTGCGGGTAAAGTCGCTGTTCCCGGCCGGGTTGTAGCGGGATGTGCCGGGATGCAGGCTCATCGGTGTGGGCCAGGATGAAGATCCGCTGCCGCTGGTGCGGCGCGCCGACCTCTGCCGCAGAGAACAGGCCCGCCGCAGGCGTGTAGCCCAAGTTCCAAAGCTCTCGCAGCACGGTTTCAAGCCCGAGGGTGACGTGACCGGCGACGTTTTCGAGGAAGACCCATTCGGGGGCGCATTCGCCGATGATGCGGGCGACCTCGGGCCAGAGGTGGCGGGGATCATCGGCGCCGCCGCGTTTGCCGGCGGCGCTGAAGGGCTGGCAGGGATAGCCGGCCAGCACCGTGTCGAAGGCGCCGTGGAAGGGCCGGGCGTCGAAGCTGCGCAGATCGTCCCAGATCGGGGCCGGGGCGAAGTATCCCGCGCGCTGGGCCGCGATGAGCACAGTTCGGGGCCAGTCCTCCCATTCGACGAAGGCGCGGCTGTGGTATCCGGGCTCGGCGAGCATGAGGCCCAGATCGAGGCCTCCGCCGCCTGCGCAGAGGCTGAGTCCGTGCCGGGGACGTGACACCAGGCCATTCACAGCACCCCCCGCTGGCGCAGGCGCTCGGCGGTGACCAGCCCCCGGCTCAGCATGGCCTCGCGGATGGAATTACTGATCATGCTGGGCGGCAGGAAGCCGTCGGAGTTGACGATCCGGGCGTAGAAACCGGCCCGCTCGTCCTCGCTGGGCAGCGGGCCGGGATCGGACCTGCGTTTCCGGGCGGGCTTCCGGCTTCCGGCGTCTGCTGCTGCCTGCGCATCGCACCGGGCGGCGCGCTCCATGGCGCGGTCGAGCGCCTTCGGGCCGTCGGGGGGATTGGGATGATCGCGGCGGGTTGCGGTGGCGGTCTCGAGGATCCGGTCCTCGGATAGCCCGAGGTCATCGATCCAGCGGTGCACATGCACCCGCGCCGGCCAGCCCTGCCACCAGGCGGGCAGGGCAGTGGCATCGAGGCCCAGCGCCGCAAGCAGCTCTCCGAAAAACTGATCGGAGATCGCCTCGCGCGCCTGCGCCCCCTCCTCCTCCTTTACTGGTTCTCTTAAGGGTTCTCTTACAGGGTTAGTCTCCGAATTCCGGAGATGGCTTTCGGCAAAATCCGGAGATGGCTTTGCCGGAAATCCGGAGATGGCTCCATGTCCGGAATCCGGAGTTGGATCGTCGTCCCGTTCGCTTTCTGTTCCGTCGAACCCATCTCCGGTTTCCGGAGGTGGTTCTTGTGGAAATCCGTCCTCGAACCCCAGAATGTAGCGTGTCGCCCGCCGCTTGTGGGTGCGGGGATCATGGGTGCGAACCCGGCGGATCAGCCGCAGCTCTTCCAGCTTTGCGAGATGAGCGTTCAAAGCCGAGACCGACATTTCCGCGTCGTCCGCCAGCCGTGCCTGCGTCGGGAAGCAGCCGAAATCCGGGTTGTGGCGGTCGCAGAGATGCCAGAGCACGATCTTGGTGGCCGGCTTCAGCCCGCGCTGCTGGATCGCCCAGTTGGTCGCGGCATGGCTCATCGCATCGCCCTCCCGTCCGGGCGGGCAATCCGCGTGGCAAAGCCGTGATCGACCAGCGCGCCCAGCGCGTCGTCGAGCGAGCGCACCAGCGCCCAGCCGAAGCCCTGCGCCAGCACGGCGTCGCGGAATGCCTCCTGCTCGGGACGCAACCGACCCTTGGGCGCCTTCAGCTCGAGGAACAGCACGCGGCCGCTGGAAATCACCAACAGATCGGCGAAACCGCGATGGACGCCCATGCCGACGAGGATCGCCTGACGCTTCGCGCCACGCGGCCCCGGCTCGGTGACCTCATTGGCGCAATGGTGGATGATGGCGCTGCGGGGCAAGGCGAAGCGCAGGGCCTGCACCACCGCGCGCTGCAGATCGGCCTCGGGCGTGCCGCGGCGTTTCATCGGCCGGATCATCGCCGCACCGCCGCATCATCGTCATTACTGCGCCGGGCATGCAACGGGCGACGGGCATCGAGGATCAGCAGCAGCCGGCGCGCGTCCTCGCGTTCCTCGTCGCCCTCGCCATGCTGGATCAGCACCTTGCAGGCGAACCGGGTGAGGTGGTCGGAGTGATGCGCGACATCGGCAACGACAGCGCGGGCCTCGGCGATGCGGTCGGCGGGCCAGTCGCTGCTGCCGGAGGCCGGAGCGACGGCCGGGCGGGGCAGGGCCGGGTTCATCGCCGACCCCGCGATGGGGTCTTGCGTGCGTGTTCCCTGGCCTCGAGCCAGCTGCGAACGGTGCTGCGCCGATAATACACCTTGCGCCCGAGCTTGATGCTCTGCGGGCCGGTGCGCCTCATGTCCCAGCGCCACAGCGTGTCCTCGGAAACCCCGAGGCTGATCGCCAGATCATGCCGGCTGATCCAGTCCTCCAGCAGATCCATGTCAGGCCCCGACTGGTCGATGTCCTGCGTATCCAACATCCGCGATTCCTTTCCCGTTTGCGCCCGGATGCGGGCGGTTGCGTCCTGGGGCGCAGCGGATCAGAGGACGGGGGGTGGCAGGGTGGCATAAACCGGCATATTCAAACCGACCTTCGTGCCACCCCTTGTTTTATTGGTATTCTTCCGGATTTCGCCCGCAATTTCTGGCGAGTTGTTTTGCCTCATGAACAACCAGAACGTGCAACGTCAGGGTGCGGCCGGGGCGCACCCGGGCAGGTCTGTGACCAAGGCCGGGCGCGCTCCTCATCATGAAGTTGAGAGGATGAAGCGATGGCTTTGCCGGCACGTGTTTTCTGGACCCTGGAAGATCTGTCAGCGCGCTGGGGGTGCGCGCCAGTCGACATTGTTGGATGGGCGACGATGGACATCCTTGAAATCGTCACCAGCATCGGGCTGGTCCGTTGCAGCGATGCCGGACCACTGGTCGGGCTGGTGGTGGTCTGCGCCGAGGACATCATTCCGCTGTTCCGGCGCAACCGTGAGGACACGAGGGCCTGCGTGCTCTGGCGCGTCCGCGCGCAGGGCAGTGCGGAATGGAAGATCATTACCGACCCGGACGAGGGCGTGACCGTCGAACCGGGCGATCTTCTGGTGACGGCAAAAACGGCCCAGCGCTTTGAGGATGAATACGATCCGCTGCAGCGTGTTCACGTCAGCCCCGGGCGGTCGGCACGGCACGATTGGGAGGGAATGCTGCAATTCCTGATGATCAGGCTATTCGAGCACGGCTTGCCGGAATCGCAGGCTGATTTCGTGGCGGAGGGGCAGGACTGGTTCGTGGCCAATGCCAAGGATGGCTCGGTGCCCGATGAAAGCCAGATCCGGCGCAAACTCACCCCGATCTGGCGGGCTCTGAAGCAGCCGCAGTAGGACTGTCAATTTGATCGACGGCGTTGAGGCCCGTTCAGGGCGAGTTCAACGCCCGCCCTGAACAATGCGCAGCTGCGGCTTCATCATCTCCGCAACCGCATTCACCCCGTCCCGCAGCGGCGAATCCATCATATGCGCGTAGCGCTGCGTGGTGCGCATCTGGGAATGCCCCAGCAGTTTGCCGATCATTTCCAGCGACGCGCCCCCGCTGACCAGCAGCGATGCGAATGTGTGGCGCAGGTCGTGGATCCGCACACCGGCAATTCCGGCCTCGATCTGGATCTGACGCCAGAAGCGGCGGATTTCCTTGACCGGCTGGCCGGGCACATCGCCGGGGAACAGCCACGGACAACCCCGATGCACCGCCGTTTGCCGCTGGCGCACGATGGCGGCCACATCCGGCGAAATCGGCAGGCGGTGGATCTTGCGCTGCTTGGTGGTGGTCGCGGGCTTCGACCATGTGGCGAATTCCAGATTGAACTGGTCGAACCGCGCGCAGCGCACCTCGCCAAGGCGGGCGCCGGTCAACATGCACATGCGGATGATGCCGGCGGCGCGATGGTCTTCGGCCTTGCCCAGCGCTTTGGCAAGCCGGTCGATCTCATCCATGCTGAGATAGCGTTCGCGCTCGGTCTCGATGCGCCGGTAAAATCCCATCGCCGGGTTGTCGGGACGCATCTTCCACTGGACCGCGAGGTTGAACATCTTGCGCAGGACCTCGCCGGTCCGGTTGGCGCGGATCGGCGTCGGCTTCGATCCCTGCAGCTTGCGCGCGCGATTGTTGGGCTTGGCCTTGGAGGGGCGGGCGCGGCCCTTGGCAATCTGGGCAAGCAATCTGTCGACGTCATCCAGCGTGATCTCCTCGACCAGCTTGTGCTTCCACACCGGTTGGACCATTTTGCGCAGCATCGAGATCTGGTCGGCGCGATTGGTCGGGGCCAGATTTGGCAGATGGGTTTCGATATAGCGGTCGATCAGATCGGGGATGCGGGGGGCAGTCATGCCGGTTTCGCGCTCGCCCAGCGGGTCGCCGCCATCGTCGATGATGCGGCGCAGCGCCTTGGCCTGTTCGCGCGCGGCGGTGACCGTCCATTCCGGCCATCTGCCGATGGTGAAGCGGCGCTGACGTCCCTTGACCCGGTAATCGAAGGTGAAGTTCCTGCTGCCGGAGGTGAAGACCCGCAGCGAAAACCCCCGCACGTCCTCATCGAAAACCTGATAGATGCCCGCCCGAGGCTCGGCGGCCCTGACCAGTTTTTCGGTGAGCTTTTCCCTTTGCGCCATGCTGAACCACCCTTGTGCTGACGTGACACAGGCGTGATCCGCGCTGCGGTTCAACTCAAACATGGCCAGTTGGGGGGCAGGGTGGCATAAACCGGCAAATGGAAACGCAGGCTTGTGCCGGTCCCTTTTTGTTCCGCCTGACGTGCCCGTTCAGATCGGCACGTCGCGCGCGTTCAATTGTGGCCTTGCCCGCATGGCGGCAGCCGAGCCGATGCGTTTTCGGCGCGATGAGGCGATCAGGATCGATTATAATCGCGCCGGTTCGAGTCAACGCTGAGTCAACGGACATATGCGGTTTTGAGCGTATCCAGAGCGGTTGAGTGCAGCCGAATGTTGCCGGGTGCCGGGCAACAAAATGCGTGAGAACAAAGGTTTGTCGCCTAAGTTGCTGAAATCAATAACCCATTGGAATCGCTAGGGTTTTGGCTCATAACCTGAAGGTCACAGGTTCAAATCC
>NZ_SOKV02000085.1:0-2500 GCF_004407025.1 Paracoccus sp. DMF | reverse complement strand
GGCGCAGCGAAAGCGAGTCTTAAATGGGCGAATGAGTTAGACGGATCAGACCCGAAACCAGATGATCTAGGCATGAGCAGGATGAAGGTTGGGTAACACCAACTGGAGGTCCGAACCCACACCTGTTGAAAAAGGTCGGGATGACTTGTGCCTAGGGGTGAAAGGCCAATCAAATCTGGAGATAGCTGGTTCTCCGCGAAAGCTATTTAGGTAGCGCCTCGGACGTATCCTCCTGGGGGTAGAGCACTGCATGGATGATGGGGGCCCACAGCCTTACTGAGTCTAAGCAAACTCCGAATACCAGGAAGGACTATCCGGGAGACACACGGCGGGTGCTAACGTCCGTCGTGGAGAGGGAAACAACCCTGACCAACAGCTAAGGCCCCCAATTCGTGGCTAAGTGGGAAAGCATGTGAGACTTCCAAAACAACCAGGAGGTTGGCTTAGAAGCAGCCATCCTTTAAAGATAGCGTAACAGCTCACTGGTCTAATCAAGAGGTCTTGCGGCGAAGATGTAACGGGGCTCAAGCCACGAGCCGAAGCTTTGGGTGTGCATTCATGCACGCGGTAGCGGAGCGTTCTGTGATATAGGACGCTGCCTCTTTTGCCTTTCGGGGCAACGGAGGCAATGTTCTGACTGTGAAGCCGGGCTGTAAGGCATCCGGTGGAGTGATCAGAAGCGAGAATGTTGACATGAGTAGCGACAAACAGGGTGAGAGACCCTGTCGCCGAAAGTCCAAGGGTTCCTGCTTAAAGCTAATCTGAGCAGGGTAAGCCGGCCCCTAAGGCGAGGCCGAAAGGCGTAGTCGATGGGAACCAGGTTAATATTCCTGGGCCAGGAGATGGTGACGGATCGCAGAGCTAGTTCTTCCTTATCGGATTGGAAGGGCTGGTGAGCGGTTCCTGGAAATAGCCCTCCACAAGACCGTACCCTAAACCGACACAGGTGGACTGGTAGAGAATACCAAGGCGCTTGAGAGAACCACATTTAAGGAACTCGGCAAAATACCTCCGTAAGTTCGCGAGAAGGAGGCCCGGTTGCTGCGCAAGCAGTGGCTGGGGGCACAAACCAGGGGGTGGCGACTGTTTACTAAAAACACAGGGCTCTGCGAAGCCGTAAGGCGACGTATAGGGTCTGACGCCTGCCCGGTGCCGGAAGGTTAAAAGGAGAGGTGCAAGCCTTGAATTGAAGCCCCGGTAAACGGCGGCCGTAACTATAACGGTCCTAAGGTAGCGAAATTCCTTGTCGGGTAAGTTCCGACCTGCACGAATGGCGTAACGACTTCCCCGCTGTCTCAAATGTGGACTCAGCGAAATTGAATTGTCTGTGAAGATGCAGACTTCCCGCGGTTAGACGGAAAGACCCCATGCACCTTTACTATAGCTTCGCACTGGCATCAGGATTGTGATGTGCAGGATAGGTGGTAGGCATTGAAACCGGGACGCCAGTTCCGGTGGAGCCATCCTTGAGATACCACCCTTCGCACTCTTGATGTCTAACCGCGGCCCGTTATCCGGGTCCGGGACCCTGCGTGGTGGGTAGTTTGACTGGGGCGGTCGCCTCCCAAAGAGTAACGGAGGCGCGCGAAGGTTGGCTCAGAGCGGTCGGAAATCGCTCGTTGAGTGCAATGGCAGAAGCCAGCCTGACTGCAAGACTGACAAGTCGAGCAGAGACGAAAGTCGGCCATAGTGATCCGGTGGTCCCGAGTGGAAGGGCCATCGCTCAACGGATAAAAGGTACGCTGGGGATAACAGGCTGATGATGCCCAAGAGTCCATATCGACGGCATCGTTTGGCACCTCGATGTCGGCTCATCTCATCCTGGGGCTGGAGCAGGTCCCAAGGGTATGGCTGTTCGCCATTTAAAGAGGTACGTGAGCTGGGTTTAGAACGTCGTGAGACAGTTCGGTCCCTATCTGCCGTGGGTGTAGGATACTTGAGAGGAGTTGCCCCTAGTACGAGAGGACCGGGGTGAACGTTCCACTGGTGGACCAGTTGTCGTGCCAACGGCAGTGCTGGGTAGCTATGAACGGACAGGATAAACGCTGAAGGCATCTAAGCGTGAAGCCCCCCTCAAAACAAGGTATCCCTTGAGAGCCGTGGAAGACCACCACGTCGATAGGCCGGAGATGTAAGCGCAGCAATGCGTTCAGTTGACCGGTACTAATGGCTCGATTGGCTTGATTTGATCCGGAAGAAGACAGATCAGAACTTCTTCCAAAAGCATCCTTGGACAACCAAATCCCAAAAGGGATAACGCCGATCTCGCTTCTTTTCCGGTCTGGTGGCCAAAGCACGAGCAAAACACCCGATCCCATCCCGAACTCGGCCGTTAAGTGCCGTCGCGCCAATGGTACTGCGTCAATAGACGTGGGAGAGTAGGTCACCGCCAGACCTGAAAAGAAGCGAGACATCTCTCCGGACGATCACGCGCTCACACAAAGCGCAAATGGCGCGGGGTAGAGCAGCCCGGTAGCTCGTCAGGCTCATAACCTGAAGG
>NZ_SOKV02000084.1:0-5918 GCF_004407025.1 Paracoccus sp. DMF | reverse complement strand
GGCGGATTTCGAAGGGGTCTGTTCCGGCGACATTTATGTGCTGGAACCGGCCAACGACCGGTTGATGCCCGAACTGCTGCCGTTCCTGTGCCAGACCGATGCCTTCTTCGATCATGCCGTCGGCACCTCGGCCGGGTCGCTGTCGCCGCGCACCAACTGGACCAGTCTGGCCACCTTCGAGTTCCTGCTGCCGCCGATCCAGGAGCAGGCGCGGTTGGTGGAGGCGCTGAGCGCTTCTGCAACCAACCTTGACCGCCTTTATGTGCTGCATGGACAAGCCGCAGTTCTTCTCGATGCGCTTATCCTTGAGACAATTGAGATTCGTGGCTTCTCGATGAATCAGGGGTACAAAGGGCGCTTTCAGGTAGAGAAAGGGGAACGAATTTACCACGCGCGAAGCGGAAATGGAGAACCCATTCCTGATGATGCTGGTGACACGCTCTTTTTCAAAGTCGCTGACTTCAACCGGAACAGCGACCATAGAAAGCTCGCGCATGCTGAGGTGAAGTTCTCGATCAAATCAAATCCGGGCATTCGAGTGTTTCAGCCCGGAACGGTCGTTTTCCCCAAACGCGGGGCATCAATTTTTCTGAACAAGATCGGAATACTAACTCACCCGGCGGCTTTGGATCCGAACTTGATGGCGCTTGAGCCTCGAGCCGAGAAGGTGTCCGCTGAATATCTGATGTGGTTCTACAAAGGGATTGGGCTCTGGCGCTTTGCTGACACAACTTCTGTTCCGCAGCTAAATCACAAGCACCTAAACCCTGTCCCTGTGCCAGTCCCATCCGTCGAACAACAAGATGAAATCTGCGCTCGGATTTCACTTCTGGCCGATGCCTTAGCAAATGCTGCAAATAGGCTTCGGAATGCGCAGGATGCCCATACCAGGATTCGTGAAGGTGTCTTTTCTGAAACTGGGGTGAGTGCATGACCTTCAACGAGTCCAACACCGTCGAAGCCCATCTGCGCGATCTTCTCGCCGGCGCGGCTTCCGCCCGCCCGGCGCAACTCTCCATCGGCCTCGCCCGCACTAGCGGCCGGATCGCGGGCCTCGGCTGGCATTACGTCGCCCCCGCAGACCTTCCCCGCCAGCCGCAAGAGGTGCTTGTCGAACCCCACCTGCGCGACGCCCTGATCCGCTTGAACCCCGACATCGCCGCCAACCCCGGCCGGGCCGATGACGTGCTCTACCGCCTGCGTGCCATCGTCATGGGCGCGCGGTCGGACGGGCTGGTGAAGGCGAACGAGGAATTTGCCGCGTGGCTGCTGGGCGAACGCTCAATGCCTTTCGGCGCGAATGGCGAACATGTCACCATCCGTCTTATCGACTTCGACGATATCGAGAAGAACAGCTTCGTCGTCACCCAGCAGTTCATCATCCGCGCGGGCAAGACCGAAAAGCGCGCCGATCTGGTGCTGCTGGTCAACGGCATTCCGCTGGTCCTGATCGAGGCCAAGACGCCGGTGCGGTCCAGTCAAAGCTGGCTTGACGCCGCCATCCAGGTCCATGACGACTACGAACGCAACGTGCCGGAACTGTTCGTGCCCAACGTCTTTTCCGTGGCGACCGAGGGCAAGGAGTTCCGCTACGGCTCGATCCGGATGCCGGTCGATCTGTGGGGCCCTTGGCGCGACGGCGACGGCAAGCAATCGCTGGGCGAGGTGGAAAAGGCTGCCGCGTCGATGCTGCGCCCGGCGATGGTGCTCGACATGCTCGACAGCTTTACGGCCTTCGCCACGCAAAAGGGCAAGCACCGCATCAAGATCATCGCCCGCTATCAGCAGGTGGACGGCGTCAACAAGATCGTCGCGCGGGTCGTGGCGGGCCAGCCGCGCAAGGGGCTGATCTGGCATTTCCAGGGGTCGGGCAAATCGCTGCTGATGCTGTTCGCCGCGCGCAAGCTGCGGCTGCACCCGGCGCTGAAGAACCCCACGGTGCTGATCGTGGTGGACCGCATCGACCTCGACAGCCAGATCTCCGGCACCTTCTATGCAGCCGACATGGCCAACATGGTGCGCACGGAAAGCCGCAAGGAACTCGCCGATCTGCTGGGCAAGGATGCGCGGAAGGTGGTGATCACCACGATCCACAAGTTCGCCGAGGCAGATGGGGTGCTGAACGACCGCGACAACATCATCGTGCTGGTCGACGAGGCGCACCGAACGCAGGAAGGCGATCTGGGCCGCAAGATGCGCGACGCGCTGCCGAACGCGTTCCTGTTCGGCCTGACCGGCACGCCCATCAACCGCGCCGACAAGAACACCTTCTACGCCTTCGGCGCCGACACCGACGATGGCGGCTACATGAGCCGCTACGGTCTGAACGACTCGATCCGCGACGGAGCGACGAAGGAGCTGCATTTCGAGCCGCGCCTGGTGGACCTGCACATCGACCAGAAGGCCATCGAGGAGGCCTATGCCGAGCTGACGCAGGGTCTGACCGACGAGGACCGGGATCGGCTGGGCAAGGCGGCGGCCAAGATGTCGATCCTGGTCAAGGCGCCCGAACGCATCCGCGCGATCTGCGCCGACATCGCCAAGCACTTCCAAGAGAAGGTCGCCCCGAACGGCTTTGGCGCGCAGGTGGTGACCTTCGACCGCGAAAGCTGTCTGCTCTACAAGCAGGAACTCGACCGCCATCTGCCGCCCGAGGTGTCGGACGTAGTGATCTCGGTCAACAGCGGCGAGCCCGAATATGCGGCCTTCAAGCGCGACCGCGACGCAGAGGAGAAGCTGCTCGACCGCTTCCGCGATCCGAAGGACCCGCTGAAGATCATCATTGTGACGTCAAAGCTGCTGACTGGCTTTGACGCGCCGATCCTGCAGACGATGTACCTCGACAAGCCGCTGCGCGACCACACGCTCTTACAGGCAATCTGCCGGACGAACCGCCCCTATGGTGAGCAGAAGACGCATGGCCTGATCGTCGACTACCTCGGCATCTTCGACGACGTGGCGCAGGCGCTGAAATTCGACGAGGAAGGCGTGCAGAAGGCGGTTTCGAACATCGCCGAGTTGATCAATGCCCTGCCGACCGCCCTGCAGAAGTGCCTCGCCTATTTCGCAGGCGCGGATCGCAGCCTGACCGGTTACGAGGGCCTGATCGCCGCGCAGGAATGCATCCCGAACAACGACCTGCGAGACGCCTTTGCGGCCGACTTCAGCGTTCTGGCGCGCATATGGGAAGCGCTGTCGCCCGATCCGGTGCTGACGCAGTACGAGACCGACTATCGCTGGCTGGCGCAGGTCTACGAGTCGCTGAAGCCCTCCAGTGGCACAGGGCGGCTGCTTTGGCATCGGCTGGGTGCCAAGACCATCGAGCTGATCCACGAAAACGTCCATGTCGATGCGGTGCGGGATGATCTCGACACGCTGGTTCTGGATGCTGAACTGCTCGAAGCGGTCCTCGGCAACCCTGACCCGGAAAAGAAGGCCAAGGAAATCTCTGTCAAGCTGGCAGGCCGCCTTCGGAAACATGCGGGGAATCCGAAGTTCAAGGCGCTGGGCGAGCGCCTGGAGGACCTGAAGAACCGGCATCAGCAGGGTCTCCTGCTGTCGATCGACTTCCTGAAGGAGCTTCTGGCGCTGGCGAAAGACGTGGTGAAGACCGAACGCGAGACGCCGGAAGAAGAGGACATCGACCGTGGCAAGGCGGCGTTGACCGAGCTGTTTGAAGAAGCCCGGAACGGCGACACGCCCGTGATGGTCAAGCGGGTCGTGGATGATATTGATGCCATCGTCCGCGAGGTGCGTTTCGAGGGATGGCAGGCGACCCATGCGGGCGAGCGCGAGGTCAAAAAGGCCCTTCGACAGACGCTTTTCAAGTATCGCCTGCATCAGGATGCGGATCTGTTCGAGAAAGCCTATGGTTACGTGAAGGAGTACTACTGAGGCAGCGCCCGGTGATTTCTACCGGTGCGCGTCACTTGACCTCCCACACCTCGCCACTATCCAGTTGCTTGACGAAATCCACCGCCTCGCCGTTCCAGTGATAGGCGAAATGCGCGCCTTGGGTGGGGATTGGGATCACGTCGGGCCAGAAGACGGCGATGCAGTGGCCGTCGGGGAAGCGGATGCTGGGCCAGGTGATACCGTTCGACCCGGCCGCGCGTCGCTCGGCCCCGAAGACCTGTGAGGCGCGGTAGTCGTCTGGGTCCAGCAGGTCGGCGCGGCCGGTGGCGTCGTCCAGATCGGCATCCACGGACCCGATCAGTTCGCGGAACTGAGAGGTCCAGCCGGGGGCCTCGTTCGTCGCACGCATGAAGCGGGCGTGGTGATGGATGGTTTCGGCAATCGCCACCGCGCTGCGGTCGCCCGCATAGTAGAGGCCAAAACTGCCGTCCGAGAACCGCCCCGGCCGCAGGGGCGAACAATGGACAAACGGAGCCATGACCCAGCTGGCACCGGGCCCGGTCACGCGGCGTGCGATTGGCACCTTGGACAGATCACCGATGCTGTCGCGAATGCGCGGGTTGAACTTGGCCTCGGCCGAGGCCAGCGCCTCCCAGTCGGCGGGATCGGCGATGTCTTCGAACAGGTCGATGGGCGGATGGATCGAGCGGATGATGCGGACAGTGCGGGGCCATGTCACGCGGCGGACAGGCACATTCACCACGCACCCCGTTCGGCATCCAGATAGGCCCGCAGGTCGATCAGGTCGGTGATCTCGCCCCGCAACATGATGTCCAGCGCGCTGCGGCCACCGAAGGCCGCGCTGGGCTTGCGGATCCACGCATAGCCGCGGGCGGGTTCGGTGAAGAGGTACCGCAGCGCCTTGTGGATGCCCATCAGGATTGCCATCCGCGCGCGCAGGTCACGGTCGATGCGCCCGATGTCGCCAACCTTCCAGCGCGCCCATGTGCGCTGGGCCATGTCGCCCAAAAGCACGCGCGCCTCGCCATCCGTTAGGCCCCATGCGCGGAACAGATTGACGGTGGTGCGCGCCAGCGCAGCCGCTTCCTCGTCGGTGATGACGGGAAGGTCGGGGCGCGCGATGATCGGCTGGACCGTGGCGAACTGCATGGTCGTTCTCCTTTGGCATCAAGATAGTCGTTATGTGCCAAAAGGCAATGACGATCCGTTACCCGGGCGGTCCCACCCTTAGCCAAGGCCGTGCCTTCGGCATGGCCGCCGTAACCTCGACCTCCCGAAGCATCCCGCCCGCGATCAGCCCCTCGCGGATCCAGCCCAGCGCCTGGCACCAGTCGTCATAGCCGCGCCGGGCGGCCTCGATCTGCTGCGGGTGGGGAGAGAAGGTGACCGGACATGCCAGGATGTCGACGGTTTTCCAAGTGGCGCGCGCGCCCGGGCCGCGCACACGGACGCGCTCGACCCCTACGACGATGCAGCCCGCATACGTGCCATGCTGGTTCTGCTTGACGATAGTGGGCACGCAGCGAGGGACGGCGCCCGGCATCCAGTCCGGCGTCAGCCCGGCGCGGGCCAGTTCAGCGACGCGGATCGCCATGCGCTTGCCACCGAGGCTGTCTGGGATCCCCGCGACGGTGGCGGCGATCACCTCGGCGTCCTCGTGGGTGTAGCCACCGATCTTGTGCTGGCCGCCGTCGACCTTGCAGCCCAGCACGGCGCGCTGGAGCAGGACGTATTCCAGACCGAAACCGAAGCCTTCCTCGGTGACGTCGGGGGGCAGCGGCAATTCCAGCTGCGCCTGTTCCACCCGGAACGCCCATTCCAGCGCGGCTTGCACGCCCAGCGCGCGTTTCACCTTTGTGCCGCGGACCCGGCCGTGGAAACTCATGGCTGCAATCCTTCAAGGAAATCCATCTGCGACGGGCGCTGGGCGGCAACCGTTGGCCGCCAGATCCACGGGCCCGAGGCCGTGGGCAGCTGCGAGAGAGCGCCACGCATGTGCCGCTGCCAGAGGGTGAACTCCGTTGCCGAGCAGGCGCAGAGCG
>NZ_SOKV02000083.1:0-5948 GCF_004407025.1 Paracoccus sp. DMF | reverse complement strand
GTTGGAGCCTCCGGCAAACCCGGCGCGGTTCACTTCGCCACATCGACCGCGAAGGGAGAGGCCTTCCCGCCGTGGTCAGTGATCCCCTTCACCACCTTCTCGGCATGCTCGAGGTTGAGGTCGGCGACAATGACGGTTGCGCCACTGCTGGCCAGTTCCTCTGCCGTGGCTGCCCCGATGCCCGAGCCACCACCGGTGACGATCACCGTCTTTCCGTCAAAACGCAGATCCATGCTGTCCTCCTTCGCCTGCCATTTGTTCGTGGAGCACAGGATAGCCAGCCCAGCGGGAGGATGTCACGCGGTGCGGTTGGCACGATGGAAATTCTACGCTTGTTTCTGTGCCAGGTGGATTCCAATAACTGGCCAGGGTGGATTCCGGTCGGGAATCCACCTCGCCAAGATCGTGATTTGGCAAGCACATGACTTGTAACGACTTTTTGTCTGATGGCATTCGGGGTGGCTTCCAAGTGGATTCCCCGGTGAGGAATCCAGTCGCTAGCGAACTGCCGCGCTGCGCCCCCCCGCATACGTTCAGGGCCGGGGAGGAACCGGAGGTGGGGGGTGCGGATCCTTCGTCGTTACGTGCGCCTCGACTTTGAGAGTGCAGCTCGATCAGTTTGACGTACCAGAAACAAGCCGCTTCGACAGCACGTCTAGACCATCCCCAACTCATCAAAGATTGCGTCAATTGCAGGGTTGGACGCTGCCTGTCGGACGCGGGATCTTACGGCAGTTCTATTCAGCTCCAACCTAACGAAGCCATCGCCTTTCTTTCGGATAAGCTGAATTCGAGTAAAGCGGTCGCCATGCTTTTCCGCAAACTCGGCAAGTCCCTGCGCTTTGTACAGGTTATCGGCGCGACTGTCGTCATGCGGCTCCAGAATGTCGAAAACGAAATCCGCGCCTTTGCTCCTCACGATCAGCATATCGGGGAACATCGGTTTCCAAGTTCCGCTCACCTGGTAGGGGATCTCAAGAGACCAGGGTTTCCTGTCGAGATTTCGCAGCCATCCAACGAAGTCATCTCGGCCCATTTCAAGCTTCAGGACGTCAGCTTCCCAAGGGTTCAGGGTTGTGCGGAACGATCCATCATCTTCGACATAGAGGTGATGGCTCCATGTGGGTTCCGTGGTGTCGCGGCGAAAATCGATGCTGTCTTGCAGCCGCCAAGGTGTGCTTGAGGGGGTGGAAGACGCTGATTTCAGCTTGTCGTACCCGGCGCGCACCTGTTCGGTAAGTTTGGAAATCGCATGTCGGTGTGTGTCATAGAGCGCTTCAAACTTAGCCTTCGACTTGTTCTCCAATGCCGAGCGCGCTGCCGCAGATGCGGCAACGATGATTGCTTCCAGTTTCACCTCCTGACCTTCGCGTTCCGCGTTTGCCTTTCGGTAAAGCTGGTGGAGGCCATACCCTTGTCCTAACGTGCGACCGGCGTCTTCAAACTGCCGGTCGACATCGAGATCTGACACGTCAACAGTATAGTCCTCTTGGCCTTCCGCCATTCCGGTCACGCCTGTGACCATGACTGTGCGCAAGCCAACCTTTGTGAGCGACTTGCGGGCCTTCTCGAAGTCGCCAGAAGCTTTCAACACGGCAACCTGCTCACTGATCCATGAAACAGCGTCAGCCTTGGCATCATCCCAGGCATTCGGGTCGATCCCATCCATCGTTAGTCGGCTTGCTATTGCCTGATAACGCCGGATGTCACTCTGTGCCCGAACCGCGTTCACGCGATAGGTGACGAGCTCTACTGCCTCGATAGCCTCGAAAATACTCTCGGTGCCGGGTCGACGGTGCAGGGTGACAAGCTTCGTCCCCTCTCCTGTCTCGGCCGGAACGATATCGTCGCTGGTTTGAAGTGCTGTGATGACCTGCTCGACGGCCGCTGCATTGAAGTGAGGCAGATAAAGGTGGACGTCGTTCAGCTCGGCCGTGCTTTCGATCCTGCGCGCCAAAGGCGTCCGAACCATGCGCCCGAGAAGCTGTGCAATGTAGGTGTGGTCGTGCGCGCTACGGAAAGACATCATGACTTCTGCCCGTGGGCAATCCCATCCGGTAGAAAGCGCCATCTTGAAGAATACCACCGAGACGTCGGCGTCGTCGTCGATGCGAGAAGGATCGATGTAGCGGATCGCGCGGTCGCCGACCTTCAGACCCCCTTTGTCCATCAATGCATGCGCGAGCTCGGAATCTCGAAGAGGACGGCCTATGCCATCTTCAACCGCCTTGATCGCGTCTGCCAAGTTGGTGCGGGTCGGTGCGCCATCTTCAATCTGGATGACGAGAATGGGTCGCACAGGCCGTTCGTCCTCGTCCTTGCAGTAGGACGCCCACTGGTCTGTCATGACCTGCCATCTCCGCGCCGCCTCCTCGAGAATACCCATTTCGGCATTCGTCGGGTTGGCAGGGTGGTGGATCAGGACGCGCTCTTTGATCAGGCCGGACTTCTTCACGTCCTCTACCGGTACCGGCACCTTGTGCTGGGTGTGGTCGGTGTCAGCCAGCAGCTCGTTGAAACGCTTGGGGGTTGCAGAGACGCCAATGATCAGCGGCATCTTGACCAGGCCGGTTTCCTTGTTGCCTTTGATGAACTGCTGAATGATCGTTTGTGCAGTTGCGCTGCCCTTGCCAGTGGTCATCCCACGATGGGCTTCATCGATCACCACATAGAATCTGTCCGGGATCGCGCGCGCGGTGTTTGTCAGCGTTGTCCAGATAGAATAGCTGCGCCCATCGCCGACGGTCGTGAGCAGCCGGTCGCTGGCCAGCTTTTGGGTGTTGATAAAGTAGATCTTGCCGCCGGCCAAGCGCTCTTCGTCGAAGCTGGCTGTGATCACCTCCAGCTGCCCGACCCGGTAGACCTTGTCGGACTGACGTTCGATCTTCAGCTTCGTCTGCTCATTCAGCTCGGGCATATCGGATACCCAGAGGATGACCGCATCCGGCTGGGGTACCCAATCCAGAGGCCAGTCCAGCTGTTCGTCGGGCTGGTCGAGGATCGCCTCGAACAACGCCGTCATGATGATCGTCTTGCCGCTTCCTGTGGGTGCGGACAGCGTGATGGCCTGCGGGGCTTCTGGCGACGCCGCGGGACGGGCCAACATCAGCCGCTTTCGAAGGTTGTGCAGGGCATCCTTCTGGAAATCGAACAGTTCAATCTTCATGCGAGGCCCCCGATGCCAGCAGCGGCATCTTCCGCCCGCGTATTGATTGTAAAGTTCACAAGGTAGTCCCGGTAGAGCTGAACGAACTCGACGTCCGGGTTACGGGCGATCAAGGCGATCCGCAGTTCCCCTGAAATCGCTCGGAAAGCCTCCTCTGCATCCGTCACGACGTAGACATGCCGCAATGCTTCCCTGGCCAGCAGGGCTTCACGGAAAGCGGTCACGCGTGTCTCATTCAGCAAGACGGCGAACGGGCTGGCTTCCGGAACGAAAAAGTCCGGTAGGGGGCCGACAGGTAAGGTAGGCGACGGGCCGATTGCACCCGACTTCATCCACAGAAGGGGCAGGATTTCCCTGAAGGCCGCACCAAGCTCCACCCGGTCCTTGTCGAGGAAGTCGAGCTTGAAATAGGCGACATTCGCAGGGAACCCTGCCGACATGGGGCGCTTCTCTTCTTCTTGAACGATCAATGGACCTAGCAGGTCATCCACCTGGGCCTTGAGCGCTTTGAACTGCTTCTCATTCTCGGCGACGATGTAGAAATCGGTGATGTGGTCCTGTTCCTCCAAGGCTTCCAGCCATTCGGCGGAGGCGTCCGGGTCGAACAGGACGGATGCCTTGTGATCCTCCGACACGATGAACCGGCAACCGGGCGTGACGCTGTTCTGCGGCAAAGCATCGATCATGCTCACAAAGGCCAGTTTCTTCTTTTCGACTGCCTTTTCTGCTTTCTTGAGGTCTGTGGGAGCCAGACTGGCAGGCACGCGGAAATCCTCGGGCGCAACAAAGGCTGCATTGCGGAAGGTCCGGCGCTTTTCTGCATCAACAATCTGACCCGTGAAGTATTCGCCTCGAAGGGAGGTGCCATCATCGCGCGCGCCGACTACGCAAAACTTTGACCGGGGCCAAGTAACAGACCTACAAACGCCTAACTTCTCCCAATCAGCCTCGCCAACTTGCACTCCATTGGCTCGCAAATTTTCAGCGTCAGAAGCTTTAACCTCGTTGTTCGTTACCAAGATGCACCGCCGTGAACCCTGATCTGCCTGATTTAACAGCAAAGTAGCGTTCAGAGTTGTTCCACTGCCCGCGAAAAAATCCACGATAAGCGCAGTTTTGTTTTCACCCACTGTAACGGCAAGAGCGTCCCGCACTGCATAAAGAGACTTAGGAAAGTCAAATGCCCTGTTTCCTACAATCGTTTGAAGCAAGGTCGAGCCATAAGTTCCTGCGTCGTGAAGGGTCCGGTTCCAAACTGTTTTTGCTCTCTTGCTCTCACCTGCATCATCCGCATACTCGAGGATAACGGGACCACCTTCCCATTCACGTGCGACAACAATCAATTCACCGTTCTTCACTTTCGAAATCGGACCACGTTTCAAATAATTCACAGCCCATGAATTCCGCTCAACGTGGTATCGGCCAAGCTTTACGAAGCCGTTTTTAAGTAATTCCAGAAGGGTCGAGGGTCCAACCTGCCAAGTTCCGAGCCTGCCATCAGATCGGATTGGCCACGCTTCGCCCTTAGTTCGATCAGGAACAAATGCGTTAAGGTCTGATTTTTGAAGCTCTCCGCGCTTGACCTTTTCATCAAGGGTCTCCCCGACCCCAACAATCCGATGAGTTTCTTGATCAATCAGAATTGGGTAAACTAAGTTTGCCCTGTCAAAGGGCGACGCATTGGTCCCTCGTCTTAGCAAACTAGCCCACGGATTACTCTTACCTGTGCTTTGTGCTGAAGTGAGAAAATTGTCACTTGTCGCATTTGCAGCAGCACTGCTCTGATACGCGAACAGCGCGTGTTCCTCCACTCTGGCCAATCCTTGTGCTGCGACACCACGAGAGGTGATAACGATCGTGACCATTTGTCTATAGGAAGCGGGCAGCACTTCCTCCATGAGCACCCCAAGGTGATGAACCTCATGTTCATCGATGGTGCAGATCAGAACACCGGTATCCGGTTTCAGCAGCTTCTTGGCCAGACGCAGTCGCTTTTCCATGAAGGACAGCCACTTGCTGTGTCGCCAGCTATCGTTGCCGTCCACATAGTCATTGTTATATTTCCAGTCCTTCGCTCCCGTGTTGTAGGGCGGATCAATGTAGATGCAGTCTACCTTTTCCGCGTAAAGGTACTCTAGAAGCTGCAGTGCGTGGTAATTGTCGGCCTCGATCAGCGTGTGCCACGGCGCATCGGCAGGGCCGTTTTGCACAGCGTCCATCGGCACAAGGGTTGGAAAGATCGGATCCCCGAACTGCTTGACCACTACCAACTCGGCCGTTGGCATGGTCATCCGTTCCCCTGCGCTTTCCTTCTCGCCCGCCTGCTGCGGTTTCATCAGATGCGCTGTGCCGCCTTCAATCCGTCGAACACGCCAGGTCTCGTTCAATGATCCGGAGCGCTTCGCGACCAGGTCACCCTTCCGGGGCTTGGCGCTGTAGATGGGAACCACCTCAGGCAGGTGTTGTTCGAAGACCAGTCCGAACTTCTTATGCCGTGTCGCGGCCTCCCATTCGCGAGTGATGCGTTCCCGCAGCTTGGGGTCAGTGATCTGGTTCAACAGGTCATGTATCGCGGCCATTTGTTTCGCCGTCTTTCCTTGAGGTTAATCGAACGCACTCTGCGGGATTCGTGTCGGGCTTCCAAAACGTTACCTTCGCCCGTTTCCTTGGGCCGCGCAACGCGTCGGGGCGGATAATCGACCGTAGGGTGTCGGTTTTCGACGGGGTCGCGGTGGGTGCAACATGAGCTTTAGGGTCAGGACCCATTGATTATACCCTTGTT
>NZ_SOKV02000082.1:0-5956 GCF_004407025.1 Paracoccus sp. DMF | reverse complement strand
GCCGCGATGCCATAGGCGTTGTCGTCCTGCATGTCGGGTTCCTTTTCCTGAAAAGCCCCGGCTGACTGGCGAACCGGCCAGCCGGGGAGTGGCCGCGCCCGGACAGGTGGGCGCGGGGTGCGGTTAGGCGGGATCGGATTGCTGGGACCGGAACGCGGCCTCAGCGGCCTCCATCTCGGCGCGCTGCGCGGGGGTTAGGCCGTCGTCTTGTGCGGCGCTGGCGAAGGGGTCGTCGTCCACCCCGGCGGTGTCGCGGTCAGCGTCTTCTGCGAGCGCCTGCAGGTCGGCCAGAATGGTGCGAACAATGGGGCGGGCGTCCTTGCCCTCGGCCGATTGCCACCACGCCGTGAATTTCGCCGATCCCTCGCGGGCCTTGGAGCGAGCCAAATCCAGAAGCTCTTTCTGCTTCTGGGCCTCGCCTTGACCCTTGGCCCAATCCGCCATGGCGCGGCCGGTATCGACCCCCATCGGGCGGCGCGGGTCCAGAAGCGCCTTGAACTGATCGGCGACCTTGATCTGGTGCACCGGGCAGCCGGGCGCGGACGGATCGAGAATGACCATAGTCGTCATCTCGAACAGAAGATCACCGTCGCTGGCTGGATCCCACGGCACATCCTTGCGGCGCGTCTTGGTGTTCCGGGCGTTCTGGCGCGTCTTGAGGTCTTGCATCACCGGCTTGGCGCGGGTGCAGATGATGATGTTCGTCTTGGCGCGCACGATGCGATCGATAAGGCGCCGATACCGTGGCTTCACCTCGGCCCAAGCCAGCTGGCTGCGCGCATCCTTCTTGCTGTCATCGCCGCGCGTCAGGCGCTCCAGCGTCGTAGCGTGCAGGTCCAGCACCCCGCCGACGCCCTCCCAGGCATGCGAAAAGCTGTCGAGGATCAGAACCGGCAGTTCTGCGGCCTCGGCCGCGTCGATCACCGCAATCCAGCGCTCCGGCCCGAATCCGACCAGATCGCCGCGATCATCCAGCGCCGTGAAATCGTAGTGGCACATCTCGGGAAACGCCGCCTTGTAGTGCAGCGCGCGCCGGTTTTCAGTGTCGACATAGCCGATGGGCGCGCCCTTGCGCCCGGTGACGGTCTCCGCAATACCGCGTGCCATCAGCAGGGCGGTATAGGTCTTGCCTGTGCCAGATCCGCCGGACAGGCCGATGGAAAGGGTCAGCGGGTCGTTGAGTTCGGCGACCGGGATAAAGCGGATCATGCCCATGGATTGGTTCCTTGATGTTCGGGGGCCTGCCAGAGGTAGGCGGATTCGAGGACATCGCGGCCGGTGGATTGCTTCACCTCGGCCTCGAAGGTTTCTCGTTCCAGCCAGCGCGCCTGGTAGAACTCGGGCAGCTCCAGCTGGACGATTTCGGCGGGGTAGCCCGGCCATTGGCCGGTCGTCAGGCAGTGCCGCCACATCTCGCGGGCGCGGCGCGTGCGCTTGCTGGCCATGACCATGCTGTCGCCGCCCAGGCGGACAACGCAGCATTCGTGGGGCGCCTCTTTCTCGACAAAGACGAACTGGAATGCGCGCTCCTCTCCGGTCGCCGCCTTCCAGACCTCGGTGTAATGTGCAGCCTGGATGTCGTAGCCGTAGGCCATGATCGCGCGCATCACCGCCTGCGGGCTCGCATCGGTCGTGGTTTTCAGATCCCAGAGCGGCTGCCGCGGGTCCTCGGGCGCGTGGTCGATCATCGCGCGGCACATCACGCCGTCGATCTCGGCGATCACGGTCAGCTCCGACCGAGCCGGCGGGAAGGCCATGTCCATGAACGCGAGCCGGCCCATGATCTCGGCCGCCATGTCGTTCGCGGCGTCCGCTTCCTCCGCCTTGACCGGCGTCATGCCGCGGGCGCGCATTTCCTCGGCCCATTCCTTGGCGGCGGTAGTACTGGCCGCGCCGTTCTTCGCCAGGACGTGGTCGGGGTAGGCGACGAAATCGCCGCCCTTGCCCAGCACTGCCCGGTGCGCGGCCCGGCCGATGTCGAAGGCTTTGCTGTCCTTGCTCTCATAGTCAGGGTTCAGGCGCGGGTGCTGGGTCCAAGCGTGACGCGGGCTGCGGTTCAGCATCAGGCGCGCCAGCGTCGAGGACAGCGACGGCACGGGGCAGGGGTCGGCGTGGTATTCCTCGGCGCTGATATCGTGCAGACCGGGGCCCAATTCGCCAGTGAACATGTCCTTCATCTTCAACCTCATCAGAAACTGTCGCCCCTGCGGCTAGGGAGGAGGCGCCGCAGGGGCAGGGCGGCCGGCAGGGAGGAGGCGCCGGCCTTTCGGGTTATTCGTCGTCCAGCCGGTCGGCGCGCTGGCGCTCCAGCCGGGTCACGGTCATGGGGTTCAGCAGCTTCATGGCGATGTCGCGGGGCAGGTTGAGCGACCAGGTGTCGACGCCCAGCCCGCCAGTGACGCGGATCGCGACCAGCGCGCAGTGGCAGCCGTAGCCGCTCACCTCGTCGTCAAAGAACGCCTCGCAGGTTTCGCCGCGCTCGTTCTCCGCGTCGGTTTCCTCGATCCAGAGGTCGGTGATGTCCTCGGTCCCGTCGTGTGGCGGGATCTGGTAGGGGGCGAACTGGAAGGCCATCAGCGGTCCTCCTGGCTGTCGCGGATTTTCAGGTTGTCGACCTCGAGGTCGCAGCCATCGATGTCCCAGTCGACCTTCCCGCTTTCGATGCGCTCGTCGGCCTTCTTCTCGGCTTCGGCACGGGATCTTGCTTTGACCGTAATCGTGGCGGTGACTCTCGAGCTGGCCTCGATCTCGACCGTAAAGGCCCGCTCCGGCCCGCTGCCGGCAAATTCGTCCCAATGACCGGCTCTCTGCAGCGCAGCCTTGGCCGCACCGAATCCGGGCATATTGGCGAGGTCGTTCAGGTTGACGGGCTGCGCCATCACCAGCCCTCCGCGCAGGTCTTGCAGAGGTGGAATCGGCTGCCGTCCTGATCAGCCAGCGCGTCGTTCTCCGGCTCGTCGTCCGGTCCTTCGCGGAAAGGGCGCAAGCACTCCTCGCAATAGCTGTGGTTATAGGCGGCGGGCGCGTCGTAGTGCGCATCGGCCGCGATCATATTGCCGTCGGTTTTCCCCCAAGCCATCACCAGCCCTCCGCGGCGCGGGCCGAACAATCGCTGGGGTTCAACCCGGCGCAGGCCGAAGGCCCTTCATCGGAAGCGGTCACGACAAACTCGAGGCCGAACTTGACCAGCAGCGCAAAGCCAAGGGCGGTCACCACCATCAGGGCAAGCGCAAGGCAGCGCCAGCCAGGCGTCGATTCCAGATCGCAGATCCGGCCTCCGGTGTTGCGGCAGTCCGCCATCTCCTCAGGAGTCAGGCGTGACGTCGGGCTTGAGAATTGCATTCGGGTTGCTCCTCATCGAGGGCCAGCGGCTCGGCTTCGTCGCGCTGGCTGATGATATGAATGTAGCGATAATCGCTACAGCGTGCAAGATGCAATGTAGCGAAATTCGCGACAGTGTTTGCCGCCCTGATTCGCCCCGTGCTACAGTGCCCCTGCCAGGCTCGGCCTACGCGGAAGAAGGGATGTGATTCGTGGACAGAATCCGACTCGCAGAATCGGCGGATCCCCGCCAACCTCCTCGCATCTATGCGGGGGATGAGCTCATGCGCCGGGACGACGAACTGCTACGAAAGCTGATGCTTGATTTCGAGGCGCAGGATGATCCGCTCTTGGTTCATGTCCAGACGCTCGGTGCGGACGATGAGGACCAGAAGGTCTATTACCACTTGCGGCTGCTTGCGGACGCCGGGTTCCTGCAGGAGACCGGAAGGACGGGCGGCGTCTTTCGGATGACCAATGCGGGGCACGATTTCTGTGCCGCTGTCCGGGATGACACCGTTTGGAGGAAAACCAAAGAGGCATCAGCAAAGGTCGCCGGCGTCAGTCTTGGCATTATGAAGGACATCGGCGTCGGCTACCTGCGCGCAAGGCTGGTGGAACTAGGCATCCCTCTTGGGTGATGCCTAGCCGGCGTGCCGCCAACCGCACAGCAAAAAGCCCGCGCGAGGCGGGCGGGCTAGGGGATGCAATGTCTGACGATCAACCGTTCCTCGCAGCAGCTCGCGCCCAACCATGCTGCGGGACTTCGACCGGCTACGGCGCGCGATCCGTGAGCATGACAGCGTCGAGGCCGAGGCCGCCTGGGACCGCTGCGAACGGTGGGTGGATCAGCTGCGGCCGGTCACCGGCAGACCTACTTGCCTAGCTGTTCAAGGTTCACGGTTTTGCCGAAACCCTCTTTCTTTGGGAACAGCTGCTTGATTTCAGCCTCGCCCGGCGCGTTGGCACGGATTTCTTTCCGGGCTTCATAAGTGGCAATATCGCGCTTGATCGTTAGGACTTTGAGGAAGGTCTTGGGGATACGGTATGCCTGCCAAACCGCCAACACCGAGCCACCGAATATCAAGACTTGGACCAAGCGCCGCGCGGCGTCAGGAACATGGAAGGTTCGCTCACGCAGAACAAACTCCACGTTCCAGATTGGCGTCATAGCAAATGCAACCAGCGCTGCGAACACAAGTCCCACACATATCAGGGTCCGAAACAGCGCAGCGCTGCTTTCACG
Source organism: Paracoccus sp. DMF (assembly GCF_004407025.1). Lineage (NCBI taxonomy): Bacteria > Pseudomonadati > Pseudomonadota > Alphaproteobacteria > Rhodobacterales > Paracoccaceae > Paracoccus > Paracoccus sp. DMF. The sequence goes on along the minus strand of NZ_SOKV02000082.1, from coordinate 1,389 downwards.
TAGATCCCTATAAAGCTCCTCGATCTTCTGGACCGAGCGCCCTGTGCCACTCATGCTGCCAATCGCCAGAGAGACGGTAGGAAGGACGCTTGCCGACACCAAGCCCATGAAGGTGACAAGCATACGGACAGGCTCACCGGCGAAGAGCGCCGGGGAAATCGCTGCCCCGCATGCTGCACCAACAGCAAGCGCCAGCCATCTTAAGCCTCGAAGCGGCAATCAATTTTCCCTGTAGCAGCCCACTCTTTCAGAGCCTCAACGATCTTCATCATAGCATCTTCAGGGTCCAAGAGGGAGCCTTCTGCCTTCACATCTTTAATGACAGCGAGCTTGACCATCCCGCCCTTCTCTCTGCCATCGCCTTGCAACCCCAGGTCAGCAGGATCGAAGTTGCGCAGGGCTTCGTTTACTGCAACTCTGGGTATGCGAACCTTGCTCCGACTGTTCTTGATGAAAACTTTGAACAGGCCTTCGATGCGCCCCCCCTGCGGGATTTCCTGTTCAAGACGGTCCAGCGCCTCCTTCGGCCAGCCCATCAACTCCAGAACGTCAAAGACAGTGTGCCCCTCGTCCCTGGCTTGACCGGCTTGCCTTTCATCTTCGATAATTCTTCCAGCATCGTCAGCGCTCGAAAACTTGGGACGAGCCGAGATCGTCAGGTCCGTCAGTTCCTTCAACCCCTTCTCTCCGGCCGCGCTAAACTGGCCATTCAGAATGACTTGTTGGCCCGGCGCAAGTTCCTCGGCTTTCTGGAATAATGCTGTCAAATACCGTTCAAGGATTTGCCCCTTCACCGCATGCCCCTCAATGAGGCCCACATGGTTCTTGTTCACCGCGAAGTAGAGCACTCCTTTCAACACTCGCGCAGCTGGGCCTACATCGATATTCTGCAGTAAAAACTCGTCAGTGTCCTCGTCCAGCGATTGAATAACCGCCTGTATATCTGCGCCAGCTTGAAGGTGGATTAGCTGTCCGCAGAACACGGCCCCGTCCCAGCTATCCGGCGGTGACACCTTATTAAGGATGACGAAACTGCCGTCCTGGTCGAGATCGATAATCCGAAGTCGGGCATTCTCTCCAACGGTGTGATGCTCCCCTCTCCGGCGAAGAACATCAACCAGCATGTCCTTCAATTCCATGCCCTTGAGCGGCCCCTCGGTTTTCAGCTCCCGATATTGGACTGTCGCTTTTTTCGAAACCGGCTTCTTGCTCAAAAGTCTCCCCCCGTGCGGCTTGATGATGCTGCATCACCGGCACCGTGGCACCACCTCAGGGCGATTCGCTACCACCATCACGTCGTTTTGCTGTGCAATGGCCAGCAAGACGCTAAGTAGCGCACCCGGTGCGCTAGTCCTCCCAGTCCCGCAGCATATCCGCCCAGTCGCACAG
>NZ_SOKV02000081.1:0-6528 GCF_004407025.1 Paracoccus sp. DMF | reverse complement strand
CGGGTGTAGACCGCGCAGCGCAGCTTGCGGACGAGCTTCGTTTTTTCAGGCGGCTTCGTCATCTCCGCCCCCTGTGGTTCTTGAGCCCGAAGAACACCCAGCCGTTCCAGCGCGTGCCGGTGATCGCGCGCGCGATGGCGGACAGCGACTTGTACGGCCGCCCCTGCCATTCGAAGCCGTCGGCGGTGACGGTAACTATCTGTTCGACGCCCTGCCATTCGCGCAGCAACCGCGTGCCGGTGATGGGACGGTCGCGATCGGCGCGGAGGCCGCGCTTCTTCTTGTCCCCACCGTCCAGTTCCTCGCCAAGCCGCTCCAGCCGCCGGATCGTCTCCGGCTTCAGGCCGCCGTAGGCGAGTTCCTGGATGCGGTAGGCGATGCGGCTTTCGAGATAGCGCCGGTTGAACGGCGGCGGCTCGCTGTCGAACAGGTCGCGCCACTGTTGCTTCAGGTCGGGAGTCGGCGTGGTCTTGAGCGCGGCCAGGCGCGCGGGGATGGGATCGGGCTTGTTCATGCATTTCTCCGGTGAGTTGGAGTTGCATGACGGCATTGGGCGGGCGGAGAGTGTAGGCAACTTTCTCCAGTATTGGCAGATACTTCGCTCCCATCGCGCTTCCGCAACCGAACCAGCCCGAGCGCCAGCACGCCGCACAGTTCGGCGCGGCGTTCCGCGGGCGTCATCTGCTCGGGCGGGAGCGGATTGGGGCGTTTCATGTCTCGGTAGCCGTGATCGGTGCTGCTGCTACCGAGCAAAAGCCACCTGACGGCTGCCAACGGGACAGCCCCATGCCGGAGCGGGAGAAAATCTATTGATGGGCGAGTGCCCCTGCGGGATGCTGCGCTTATAGTTGCCTTGGCGTCTTTAGCGAGAGGAAGTGATGCCCCCGTCATCGAAACGTAGCTTGCGGTCCCTTCAGACAGTAATTGAGAACGCATCACCCGAATCTCTTCGGGGTTTCTTTTTTCAGGACGATGAGAATTTCGTTGCGATTGCCTCTGAGATCGCTGAATCCTTCAAGCTCCTCGAAGATGAAGACAACGAAGAGAACCGAAGTGCGGTGATCGCAGCGATCAACGACATGAAACCGGAGGTGACGCTTCCTGTCGAAATCGAGGCGCAACGCGTATTGCTTCTGACGAACGGAAAAGGCCCGTCCGCTCTCAAGGTGATTGCCGAAGAAGAACTCTCCAACGAGGAGTACGAGGCTGCATTTGCTCAGCTTGGCGAGTTGGCCGTCGCACTACACGTTCACGCTCATCATCGTCGTGCATTCGATGACGCCGTGAGTTTCCGCAATGCCCGTCTGTGGCGAGATGGAAAGCTTTACAGCGCATTCGATGTCGATCTCGAGCACCCCAAGCCGGTGGACGCAAACGCTATACCGAAGGAGAAGCTCCTCGCTGCTGTGCGATTGCGCCTCAAGCTTTCCGTAGATTGTGGAATGAGCGTCGTCGACCTCCCCGCGACGGAGGCGTACAAGCCATCCGTGCTTGTGATTATCCGGATCCCAAAGGACATCACCGGAATTCCCGAACATCTTGACAATGGAGGCAGACGCCTTCGCTTTCTTCGGCCGCAAAAGGAAGTTCTGCTGATCTACACTCCGGTGGAACAACGGATCGAGATTTGCGCAGATACAGCCCCAGAGCGCGCGTTGGTTTCCGAGTGTTTTGCGACCGAGGTCCTGGGGCACGATGTTTCGACGAAGCCGCTGACGTGGGTGAATTACGATCTTTCGCAGTTCTTCAAGACGCTCACGCTCGACCCACCTACCGTGCCCGGCTTCCTCGTGGACAAAACCGCGCTCGTCGAAATCGAGGTGCGCCTCGCCAGATGGAAGCAAAGGCTTCGTCTTTCTGTCCCGTTCGGCGACGAGATCGAGAAGACAGCGCAAAGCTACCTGGCGCCCGCCCGCGTACTACAGCGCGCGTCGGGGATCTCCCGAGCCGTCATCGCGGTGCGCTACCGACGTCAGGAATCCGACCCTCCCTCCCTTCTGGAGATCACGATCTCGGACCGCAACCGCTGCAGCCTGCTCAGCGATCCCGATCCCGAGCTTCGCAGGCTGGGGCGGACGCTGCTCACCGAGTGGAAGATCCAGCACCCGTTCCGAGATCTCAGCTCCGGCGAGCTCGGCGACTTCCTCCCCTTGCTGCTGGAACTGCATGACCGGGGGGAAGACAAAGTCCCCGCAACGTTCTTCTCGGAGAGGAAAAGCGACCCGGATCGCCTCGTCGAGGCCAAGCTGATCGTGCAGAAGGACGTCGATGACAGCGTTATCGACGACTTCGACGACGAAGACGTACCACCAGCGAAGGACCGGATGCTCTATGCCATCAGCACGGAATGGCTCGAGCAGCGGATCATCGAGGCTCTGCAGAGCGTGCTGTCAATCCAAGGGAAGCAGGAGATCACAACGAGGCTCTTCTTCATCGGCAGCATGTCCATCGATGGAAAAGATGTTCCCTGCTACCTCGCGCGCGGACTGGGCGAACAGAAGTGGTTCGTGGATGCCGAGGTCCAATTGCGCATGCGATCGGGAGCGGGCCCCGGCATCGTGTTCTGCGGGAAGGATCCCGGCTGGAAATGCATCGCCGCGAACCTCATCATGACCCTTCCCCGGGCCACTGATGGCTCGGCAGGGTTTGGCAGCCTCGACAGGAGCTTCGTCGAGACCTTCTTCCGTTCGAATCTCGGTCTTGCGCTCGGCGGCACCGCCCTGACCCTCGTGGAAAGCGAGGACGGAGAGTCTGGAACGCTTCACGTGCCCGGAAAGCCGGAGTTGCCCTTGTTCAGCGAACAGCAGGTCCACTGTTTCCGGCTGCTTGTGGACGCGAAGAAGAAGGGTCTGCCCGGGGTGAAGACCCGCGATCTCGTCGCCGGGTCGAAGTCCACCGGCATCCAGCAGATGCTGGGGAAGAAGCGATGGCCGGTCTTCCAAGGCTACATCGAGGACCTCGGCCAGTCGTGGTGGGGGTTGAAGACCAGCTGATTGCTGACCGACGCGTACAACCGCCCATCGATGAGCCGTCGATGATTGGGGGGTTAGACGGTCGATGATTCTGTCGGCCAATGGGGGTGCTCACTCAGTCAGAGGAGCACTTCGATGCCGACTCCCTTCCTCCCGCGCCAGGCAGCCCCGACGAGCTGGACCGGCGTCGCGAACACCAAGCCCAAAACCCACAACTCGGAATGGCGCTGCTCGCGCTGTGAAAAGCTGCTCGGCGTCTGCCGGGACGGCCGGATGCACCTGCGCTTCGCGCGGGGGCACGAGTATCTCGTGGGCTTTCCGGTTCAGGCCACCTGCCGCGGCTGCGGCACGCTGAACCACGCGACCGCACCCGCGCGCTGAGGCGCACATTCACCCAACCCCCTGAAATCGCAGAGACGCGCGACGTCCTGACCTGGCCACGAGAAGGCGCCGGACGCCTGGCCGCAAGGCAGGCGTCCGATGTCCTTCGCGTGGCACGAGATCCGTGATCACCTCATGCATTCATCCACGAACCTTCACTTCCAGCGCAGTTTCGACGCCGTCCGGCGTGCGCAGGCCGCCCTCGCACCGTTCCGGGATCCGGCGGCCCTGCTGGACGGGCTGCACCGCACGCCCGGCGATCAGGGCCAGAAGAACGTGATCCTCTCCGCGCTGGTCAGGGCGGCGCAGGGCGACGGGCCCTCGTCCGACTGCGCCCTGACGCTGCTGTTGCTGGCGCTCTGGCCCGGCCTCGACGCCATCCGCCGCCGGTCGATCTGGCGCAGGATCGGCACCGCCGACGAGATCGCGTCCGACATGCTGGCGCGCACCACCGAGGCGGTGCGCAGGCTCGACCTCCGGCACGTCAACTGGATCGCGGCCACGGTGCTGCGCAACGTCGAGCGCGACATGATCCGCATGCGCCAGCGCGACCAGACGCGCGAACATCTCGCCAGCAGCGCCGATCCCGACGAGGTGGCGGACAGCGGCAACAGCGGGATCGGCGCGGCCGGGTACGCACGGCTGAACGGCGCCGTGCGGAAGTTGCTCGGCGATGACGCCCTGCTGGTGATCCGCGTGGCGATCGAGGGTTTCTCGCAGGCGGAAGTCGCCGTCGAACTGGGCCTGACCGAGGCCGCCGCCCGCAAGCGGTACCAGCGCGCGATGCGCCGGCTGAACGACGCCCTCCAGGAAATCCCCTGATCCGATGTCCCGATCCGGTCCCGCCGGTGGCTTTTCCCATTCGAGCGCCCCGAGCGCCTTCCCTCCAACCGAAAGCAGACACGCATGAACCGCACTGCCGATCTGTCGCTCGAGGATTTCAGGCGTCTTCCGGGGCTCTATCGCCGCTGGGAGCTGACCGAGGTCTGCGAGCCCAACCGCAACTATCAGATCGAGGACGCCGGCGCCCATGCCGACGGGACGCCGCTGCTGGCGATCTACGTCGCCGAGCCCGCGCCCGACGTCCGCGAGGCCGCGTGATGCGCCTCCTCGATCACCTCATCCCACGGAGAACCGCCATGCCGGACCAGCCGGACGACATCACCCGTCTTCGCAAGGCGAGCTACGCGCTCGAAGACCTCCCCGAAACCATCGCCTTCCCGCAGCGCGCCGCTGACGAGCCGCGCGAGCCGCTGCCGGTCGTCGAGGCGACCGTCGACGAGATCGCCTTCGCGATCGTGGAGGCGGAGCGGGAGAGCTCGGCCGCCTACCGCCGCGCCGATGCGCTGAAGCGCCTCTACAAGCTCGCCCGCGAGGCGGGGTGCATCGGCGCCGACCGCGCCGCTACGGCGGTGATGAAGAAGGAGGGCCGGTGATGGCCCTTCCCATCATCGGTGCCGACGAACGGCTCGCGCAACGCAAGGGCATCAAGGGCGTAATCTTCGGCCGGTCCGGCATCGGCAAGACCAGCCTGCTCTGGACGCTGAACGCCTCCACCACGCTCTTCCTCGACCTCGAGGCCGGGGATCTGGCGGTTGAGGGGCTGGAGATCGACACGCTCCGGCCCCGCACCTGGAAGGAATGCCGCGATTTCGCGGTGTTCATCGGCGGGCCGAACCCGGCGCTGCGCGAGGACCAGCCCTACAGCCAGGCGCATTTCGACGAGGTCTGCGGGCGCTACGGCGATCCCACGGTGATCGGGAAGTACGAGACCGTCTTCATCGACTCGATCACCGTAGCCGGGCGTCTCTGCTTCCAGTGGTGCCGCGGCCAGCCCGAGGCATTCTCCGAGAAGACCGGCAAGCCCGACATCCGCGGCGCCTATGGGCTGCATGGCCGCGAGATGATCGGCTGGCTGACCCATCTGCAGCACACGCGCGGCAAGCATGTCTGGTTCGTGGGCATCCTCGACGAGCGGCTCGACGACTTCAACCGCAAGGTCTTCCAGCCGCAGATCGACGGCTCGAAGACCGGGCTCGAGCTGCCCGGGATCGTCGATCAGGTCATCACCATGGCCGACATCGCCGATGCCAACGGCCAGCCGCAGCGCGCCTTCGTCTGCCAGACGCTGAACCCCTGGGGCTATCCGGCCAAGGACCGCTCGGGCCGCCTCGACAGGGTCGAGGCCCCGCATCTCGGCCGGCTGATGGAGAAGATCCAGCGCCCCGCGGCCCCAGCCTCCGAACGCCTGACCTGGCCGCCGGTGACGCCCGCCGATCCCGCCCCCGCGCAGGAGTCCGGCCATGGCTGAGCGCCTCTCGCCATGCCCGGTGTCCCGATCCGGTCACCGGGGTGGCTTTTCCCCATCGACGCCGCTGCGCGTCCCATCCTCCAACTGAAAGGAGCCGCGCAATGTCCGGACCCTGGAACGACTTCAACTCCGCCCAATCCAACACCAACGTCATCCCCAAGGGCACGCTTGCCAAGGTGCGCCTGACGCTCCGCCCCGGCGGCTTCGACGACGCCTCGCAGGGTTGGACTGGCGGCTGGGCGCGTCGCGCCGCCACCGGCGCCGTCTACTTGGACGCCGAATACACGGTGCTCGAGGGGCCCTACGCCCGCCGCAAGGTCTGGTCGCTGATCGGCCTCTACAGCCCGAAGGGCCCGGACTGGGCCAACATGGGGCGCGGCCTGATCCGTGGCATCCTCAACTCGGCGCGCGGCGTGTCCGACAAGGACAACTCGCCCGAGGCGCAGGCCCGCCGCCGCATCAACGGGTTCGGCGATCTCGACGGCGTCGAATTCGTGGCCCGTATCGACATCGGCACCGACACCAACGGCGAGGACAAGAACGAGATCCGCGCTACCGTCACGCCCGACCATCGCGACTACGCCGCGCTGATGGGCACGGTCGCGCCGCAGTTCGCCGCCGCCCCGGCGCAGGGCCACGCCCCGCAGCAACCCGCCACGGCCCCCCAGCCCAGCCAGCCCGCGTCCGCCCCCGGCGTCGCCGGTCGGCCGAGCTGGGCGCAGTAAGGGGAGACCGGCCATGCGCCTGCGCCCCCGCCAGAAGACCTTCGTCGAGCGCAGCGTAGCTGCGCTCGCCTCCCGCGGCAACACGCTGGGCGTGGCGCCCACCGGTGCGGGCAAGACCATCATGCTCTCGGCGGTCACC
>NZ_SOKV02000080.1:0-6839 GCF_004407025.1 Paracoccus sp. DMF | reverse complement strand
CACAGGTTCAAATCCTGTCCCCGCAACCAAAAAATCTAACCATTACAAACGGTTGGTATCAGACAAAAACACTCGTGTATGGCCCGTGCAAAAACGAGTCAACGCCAAGTCAACGTTTTGCAAGGCCCCCTGAAACCCAGGGGCTTTTGCATTCGGGCGCGATCAGCGGCTGCGGCGCATCTGTCACCATTGAAACCATCGCCCCCTTGCTATATGACTCAGTCATACCTTAGAGGCGCGGATGACCGTCAAAACCACCCTCAGCTTCACCGACCGCCACCACCAGTTCCTTTCGGAAAAGGTCGGGCAGGGCGTGTTCGCGACCCAGAGCGCCGCGGTTGCGGCCGCGCTGGAACAGATGATGCAGGACGAACAGGAACGTGAGGTGGCCCTCTCTGCCCTCGCGCAGGAAATCCGTGCCCGAATGGAAACGCCGCGCGCCGCCTTCATCGACCAGGACGATGCCTTCGCCGCTGCCCGCTCGACCATCGGGGCGGCCCGTGGCGCGTGAATTACCGCATCCGATTCCACCCGCTCGTTGCGCGTGACCTCGACGCCATCGCCCACTGGATCCTCGACTATGCCGGGCCCGATGTGGCCGCGCGCAAGCTGGCCGAGATAGAGGCGGCCATCGCCACGCTGAAGGCCACGCCGCACAAGGGCAGCCTCCGGGATGAGATCGCCCCCGGCTTGCGTGCAATCCCCGCTGGCCGAAAAGCCGTCATTGCCTTCGTGGTCGATGATGACGCAGGCGAAGTGCTGATCTACGCTGTCACTTATGGCGGTGCGGATTGGGTCATGCGCAGCCGTGCGAGAAGGCGATAGCGGAGCAATATCGGCCCGGAGCCGTCCGTCGGGCTCATCCCATGCCGCGTGGCCGCATTCTCCGAATCCGGGTTGGGCACCTGCCTGCTGTCCTTTAGCGTGATGGTGTCGTAGTGATGGCAAAACGATTCAGGTCAGATAATGCGAACTCATTTTGCTGCTCTTCTCGCTCTCATGATCGCCGCCGGATGCGCGGTCGGTTCTGGGGCAGTGGTCAAGGGTGTCGGGCCAGACGATCTCCTGAAGCTCCGGGACGGCCCTGGCCTTGACCACCACATCATAATCGGCCTGCCTGACGGGACGCGCCTCACCCGCCAGAACTGCGTGACGAATGACGGGAAGGTCTGGTGCAGAGTCACGCTCACCGACAGGCCCAGTATCTCGGGTTACGTTTCGGCGGACTATCTGGCGCATCGCTGACAGCGACATTCGGCCATGGCTGACGGCCAACATCTCCGGATGCTGCCACTCAGTTCAGGGTGCAGCGAGGTTCTCATAGCCCAACAGTCATGCGCTCATCAAACCGCCAGCCGCGAAGCCTCCGACGTCCTGCCGGTGACCGGCATGCTGTTGACCATCGGGTTGGTGATCTGGTCGTTGGCCGACAAATGGCAACTGGCGGCGGGCAATTCGTGGCCGCCATCCTCTTCGTGATGAAACTCGGGGGCGGCGCCGTGCTACCCTGAGTCCAGTTCAGATCCCAAGTTGGCAGCGAGGTTTTCGGCCACAACCGGCGCCAGACTGCTCCCGTTTCGGAAGGGATGCGCAGAAGGCCCCCGAAGTTCTGATCATCGGCGCCGGCCCGACCGGGTTGGTCCTGGCGCTGTGGCTCAGCAGGATCGGTGTCGGCGTCCGCATCATCGACAGGACGACCGGGCCGGGGACGAACTCGCGCGCGCTGGCGGTACAGGCGCGCACGCTGGAGCTTTACCGTCAGCTTGACCTTGCCGATGCTGTCGTGGCGCAAGGGCACAAGGTGCCTGCGGTCAATCTGTGGACAAAGGGTGAGCGGGCGGCACGTGTTGACTTCAGCACTGTCGGCACCGGTCTGACCCGCTATGCCTTTCTGGAGATATTCCCGCAGGACGAGCATGAGCGGCTGCTGATCGAACGGCTGCGCGCCTTCGGTGTCGTGGTCGAACGCCAGACCGAACTGCTGACGTTCAGCGATGATGGAGCAGGGATCACGGCCCGGTTGCGCAAACCCGATGGCCGCGAGGAAACCTGTAAGGCCAGCTATCTTGCTGGTTGCGATGGCGCCAGTTCGACCGTTCGCAAGGCTCTCGGGATCGGCTTTGCCGGCGGCACCTATCACGACATTTTCTATGTCGCCGATATCGAGGGGAGCGGCCCGACCATCAATGGCGAATTGCATGTCGATCTGGACGAAGCCGATTTCCTGGCCGTCTTTCCTTTGGCGGGAACCGGGCGCGCTCGGCTGGTCGGCGCGATCAGTGACGTGCGCCTGCATGAGGGCGAGGGCCTTACTTTCGCTGACATCGGCACGCGCGTGATCGAACAGTTGAAAATCGACGTCGCCCAGGTCAACTGGTTCTCGACCTATCACGTCCATCACCGCATTGCCGAGCATTTTCGCAAGGGCCGGGCGTTTCTGCTGGGCGATGCCGGCCATATCCACAGTCCGGTTGGCGGTCAGGGCATGAATACCGGCATTCTCGACGCCATCAACCTGGCCTGGAAGCTGGCGGCGGTCCTGTCCGACCGCGCCGGGGACAGCCTGCTCGACAGTTACGAGCCCGAGCGGATGGGCTTCGCGCGGCGGCTGGTCGCGACGACGGACCGCGCCTTCAGCTTCGTCACCGCGGATGGCCGGCTCGCCAGCGTCATCCGCACCCGGATCGCCCCGACGGTGCTATCCGGCGTCTTTGCGTTCAAACCGGCCCGCGAATTTCTGTTCCGCACCGTTTCGCAGATCACACTGAACTATCGCGACATGGCCCTGAGCGCCGGTCGGGCGGGCGATGTGGCAGGGGGTGACAGGCTGCCATGGGTTTCCATCGACGGCACCGACAACCACACCGACAACCACGAGCCGTTGCAGCGGACTGCCTGGCAGGTGCATGTCTATGGGACCGCCAGTCATGCGCTGTCAGCCTGGTGCCGCGCGCACGACATTCCGCTTCATGCCTTCGCCTGGCAGCCGGCCTATGGGCAGGCAGGGCTGGCGCGCGACGCGCTCTATCTGATCCGCCCCGACACCTATGTCGCACTGGCCGAAGCCTCCGGCGATCCGGACTCGATCGATCGCTATTTTGCCGAACGTCAGATCCGGCCGGGCGAGGACAGATGACGACCGCCCGCGAGCGCAGGTTTCTGGATATTCCGTTCCCATACGAGCGGCTGCATCAGATCGTCCGCTTGCAAGATGATCCCGAGCGTGACGTGTCATTGAGGAAAAGCCCTCCGCCGGCACGTCGGTATCGCGCAGCGTCAGAGCGGTTCGATCACGCCTGAACCGCGCTGCGCGCCTTCGGTGTGGGCATCCCGGCGGCCGAGGTCTGCCTTGCGGACAAAGCGGCCGCTGTGAGCTAGGAATTGCGCGACAAGATGACGATTGGACGCAGATAAACAGGCCCCCGCTCTATGGAACTGAGGTCGGCGGAGTCGCGGCTGCAATATCTTCGTTGCCGGAAGGCCCTCTGCCGACGAACCAGAGCACAAGCGCGACAATGGCGGGGAGCAATATTCCGAGCGCCAGAGGCAGGGCGCTTGCCGTAATCGCCGAGGCCACGATTGCCGAACATACGAAGGCAACGCCGAACTGCATGGCGCCGACCAGAGCCGAGCCTACGCCCGATTGCCCGCGCGTCGCCTCCATCGCGATCGAGGTGCCGTTCGCGCTGATCAAGCCCACCATGGCGATCGAGAACCAGAGCGGAATGATCAGAACCCACAGCTGGTGCGTGCCCGAAACCAGCAGAAGCACGAGGCTGATGGCAACGAACAGCGGCAGGGCGGCACTGATGATCGTCTTGACCTCCAGCTTCGACAGCAGCCAATTGTTGACGAATGACGCGACGACCAGGCCGAGCGCGACAAAGCCGAAGGCAAGGCCATATTCGATCTTGCCGAGACCGAGCACGCCCTGGAACACGCTGGATGAGGCCGTGATGAATGAAAACATCGCGGCCTGGGCGAACGAACTGACCAAGGCGGGGACGACGAAGCGCCTGGATATCAACAGCTTCCAGTAGTGGCCGAACACACCGGCGAAGGGCGTCTTCAGCCGCTTCGAGGCCGGCAGGGTCTCGGGCAGCAGCGTCATCGCCAGCACAAGCGCGAGCACGCCGACCGCCAGCATGGTGACGAACACCGACCGCCAGCCGAAGTTTGTGTCGAGAATGCCCCCGAGCAGCGGCGAGACCACCGGCCCGATCGTCATCAGCATGACCAGCAGCGTCATCGTTCGCGCCGCCGCCTTGCCCTCGTAGAGGTCTGTCACCACCGCACGACCGACCACCATACCGCCGCAAGCGCCGAGCGCCTGGATGAAGCGAAGGCCGATGAACATCGAGGTTGAACTGGTCAGGAGCAGCAGCAGCGTCGCAACGCAGAACAGTCCGGCCCCGATCAGCAGCGGCCCCTTGCGGCCGAACCGGTCGATCAGCGGGCCGAACACCAGCTGGCCAACGCAAAGCCCGAGGAAGAACACCGACAGTGACAGCTCCAGCGCCCCGTCGGGCGCGGCCAGATGGGCCTGAATGTCGTTGAATGATGACAGATACATGTCCGTGGCCAAGGGCGGAAAAATCGAAAGTATGGACAGGACCATAACAATCGTCAGAGCCTTCGACCCGGATGTTTGGGCGGCATTGTGCATATGCCATCTCCTGTTCGTGACCAGATATGTGTGCTGAGCACCTTCTTTACGATGCGCTTCTGCTCGGGCTCGCGCGTGGAGTCATGGTGTCCGGATTGATGGTTTGCAGCAACAGGGCTTCAGCTTCCTGAACGGCAGGCATCGCCCGCTCGACCAGATCGCGCCCCTTGTAAGTCAACTCGACCGGCCGAGACCGTCCGTCACCTTCGCCCGCCGGTCGCGAGACGAGCCCCTGCGATTCCAGCCCCTTCAACACTTTGGTCAGCCCCCCGGAGGACATCAGCAGCGCGTCATAAAGGTCGGACGGCGTGAGTCGGTGCGGAGGTGCATGTGACCTCAGCGCGGCGAGGAGTTCGAACTCCGAGCGGGTCAGCCCGAACGCCTGCAGGGCGGTCTGTGCCGCATCCTGCATCAGGCGTGCATGGCGGGTGAGCGTCATGACCAGGCGCGCCTGGTCTGCACGGGCCTCAGGCCAGTTCCGGCGCATTCTTTCAACGGTCGCTTCGATGGCATCGGTCATGGCCATAAGATAGCTCATGAAAATTTATCTTGCAAGAAAGATATTTTGTCTCTATATCTTACCAGAAAGATACATGACCCGCAAAGGAGCATCGCCATGAACATCCGCCGCGAACAGGAAACGGCCTACGGTCGTGTCTCCCGGCTCAACCACTGGACGGCAGCCATAGCCTTCATGGGGGCGCTCGGCCTTGGCCTGACAATGGCCTATGGCAGCCTTGACCGCGAAACGATCGGCGGGCTTATGGACTGGCACAAGGCGCTTGGCGTCTTCGTTCTTGCCTTCGGCCTCTGGCGCGTTGGCTGGCGGATCGTGCATGGCTTCGCGGCCGAGTCCGCCGATACACCCCTCTGGCAGCGTCGCGTCGCGCGGGTCGTTCACATCCTCTTGCTGACGGCAATCGTTCTGATGCCGCTCAGCGGCATTCTCATGACTGTGGCCGGAGGACGGGCATTGGATGTCTGGAATGTGACATTGGTTTCGTCCATCGGCCAGATCGAATGGCTTGATGTCCTGGCCAGCCAGGTCCACGGTTTGCTCGGGCTGTTCATCACCGCCGTCCTGGCGCTGCACATCCTGGCTGCCCTGAAGCATGTTTTCGACAATGTGACGAAGGCCGGCAGCCTGCCCGGCTCGCAAGCCGTAAAATAGCAAGCACGAGAGGAACAAGCACGATGTCCCATCACCACGACGAAGAACACCTTCACGATGGAGGCTTCGCCAAGGATCTGACAAAGATGCTTGGCCGCCGCCGGATGCTTGCGCTGCTCGGCGGCCTTGGCGCAGGTCTGGCAGCCGCGCCCGCCCATGCGCTGGAATGTGTGGCCTTGCCCTGGGAAACCGCCGGCCCCTATCCCGGCGACGGCTCGATTTCCAGATCCGGCCAGGTCGTCAATGTGCTGACCCAGGAAGGCGTGATCCGCACCGATCTGCGCACCTCGTTCGGAGCTTATTCCGGCACGGCCGACGGTCTGAGGCTCGACCTCGAACTGACGCTCCAGAATGCCGCCGGCTGCACGCCGCTTGCCGGTCACGCGATCTATATCTGGGCCTGCGACACGACGGGGCGCTACTCGCTCTACGACATCTCTGACGCCAATTACCTACGCGGGGTCGGCATCAGCGATGAGAATGGCTTGGTGCGCTTCACAACGATCTTTCCGGGCTGCTATGACGGCCGCTGGCCGCATATCCATTTCGAGGTGTTCGAAAGCGCCGCAGCCGCAGTCGATGGCGAAGCCTCGGTCCTGACCGCGCAGATCGCCCTGCCCGAAGCCGATTGTGCCGCCGTCTACGCGGCCGACGCGCGCTATTCCAACGGCACCCGCAACCTTGGCCGCATCACGATTGCCCGCGATAACGTATTCTCGGACAACACCGACGCCGAGATCAGACAGCAGACACTGGCGCTGAGCGGCGACCCATCGAGCGGCTATGCCGGAACATTGACCATCCCCGTCGATTTCACCGCCGAGCGCGGCGCAGGCATGAGACCGCCTCCACCCCGGAACAACTGAGCCGCGGTAGGCGGCTCGACCCCCGCCTTTGCCACACCCCGTATGGGGACCAATCACGGGGTGCGACGCGCAGGCCGGAGCATCATCAGGATGGCATTGAATGTAGGGCGTGTTAACACTACCCTGCGAACGGTAT